>JAICTR010000231.1 GCA_025936275.1 Burkholderiales bacterium | reverse complement strand
GAGCGCCGCGAGGCTGTAGCTCGAGATGTCGTGCGCCATGCGGAAGGCCTCGCGCGTGACGCTCTCGTGGAAGGGGCCCTTCAGCGCCTCGCGCGGCGCGAACGCGATCGCGTGCACCAGGCCATCGAGGCCGTCCCATCGCGCGCCGAGAGACTCGAAGAGCGCCGCGATCTGCGCGTCGTCGGCGACGTCGCAGGGGAACACGAGGTCGGTCGCGAACTCGCGCGCGAGCTCCACCACGCGCTCGCGCACACCTTCGCCCTGGTAGGTGAAGGCGAGCTCGGCGCCCTCGCGCGCGCACGCCTTCGCGATGCCGTAGGCGATCGAGCGGTTGGAGAGCATCCCTGTCACCAGGATGCGCCGGCCCTTGAGGAAGCCCATTTCGCTTTCCTTACCCGTAGAATTGGCAGATCCGATCCGTCGCGGACGGGCCGCAAGTTTAACGCAGAATGCCGCGCCCGCCGGCCGCCCACCGAGCATGATCTCCTTCCTCGCGCGCGTCGCCGCGCTCATCGCTTCCGCGCTGGTCGCCTCGGCCGCGCCCGCGCCCGCCGCGCCACCGCTCAAGGTGCTGCACGCGGCATTCCTGATCGCCGAGACCAACTTCGATCCCGCGGCGACCTCGGACCTGTACTCGAACGCGATCATCGAGGAGATCCTCGAGCCGCCGCTCACCTACGATTTCCTCGCGCGCCCGGCGAAGCTGAAGCCGCTCACCGCCGAAGCGCTGCCGGAGATCACCGATGGCGGGCGCACCTACACGCTGAGGATCCGCAAGGGCATCTACTTCGCCGACGATCCCGCGTTCGACGGCCGCAAGCGCGAGCTCACCGCGAAGGACTACGAGTTCGCCTTCAAGCGCCTCATCGATCCGAAGCTGCGCTCGCCGAACCTGTGGCTCATCGAGGGCCTCGCGGGCGTGAAGGAAGCGGAGGCGAAGGCGTCGCGCGAGGGCCGCTTCGACTACGACGCGCCGATCGCCGGCATCGAGGTGCTGGACCGCTACACGCTGCGCTTCCATCTGGTGAAGCCCGACTACACCTTCGTCTACGTGCTCGCGATGGAGACCGTCGGCGCCCAGGCGCGCGAGGTGGCGGAGCGCTACGGCGACGACATCGGCGCGCATCCCGTGGGCACGGGACCGTTCCGGCTCGCCGAGTGGAAGCGCTCCTCGCGCATCGTGCTCGAGAAGAACCCCAACTTCCGCGAGCTCTACTACGAGGCCGAGCCGCCGGCGGACGATCCGCTCTCGCAGCAGCTCTACGCGGAGATGAAGGGCAAGCGCCTGCCGTGCGTGGACCGCGTCGAGGTCTCGATCATCGAGGAGTCGCAGCCGCGCTGGCTCGCGTTCCTCGGCGGCGAGATCGACTGGGTGAACCTCCCGTACGAGTTCGAAAGCATGGGCCTGCCGAACCGAGAGCTCGCGCCATGGCTCGCGAAGCGCGGCGTGCGCTACATGCCCGACCTCGATGCGAGCGTCACCTACCTCTACTTCAACATGAAGGACGCGACGGTCGGCGGGTACACGCCGGAGAAGGTCGCCTTGCGGCGCGCGATCTCGCTCGCATACAACACCGGCGAGGAGGTGAACCTCCTTCGCAGCGGCACCGCGCTCGAGGCGCAGATGCTCCCGGCGCCGGGGGTGATCGGCTACGACCCGGATTTCAACCTCGGCGCCACCTACGATCCCGCGCGCGCCAAGGCGCTCCTCGACATGTACGGCTACGTCGATCGCAATGGCGACGGCTGGCGCGACATGCCCGACGGCTCGCCCCTCGTCTTCCGCTATGCGGCGACGCCGAGCCAGCTCGACCGGCAGTTCACCGAGCTGTGGAAGAAGGACATGGACGCGGTCGGCATCCGCATGGTGGCGGAGGTCGCGAAGTGGCCGGACCTGCGCAAGAAATCGAAGGCCGGGCTGCTGCAGACCTGGGCGCTCGGCTGGAACGCGGACTACCCCGACGCGATGGATTTCTACCAGCTGCTCTACGGCCCGAACTGCGGCGTGTCCAACGACGGCTGCTTCCAGCTTCCCGAGTTCGACGCGCTCTACGACCAGGCCTCGCACATGAAGCAGGGACCGGAGCGCGCCGCGGTCTTCCGCAAGATGGATCGCATCGTCGCCGCCTACGCGCCGTTGAAGCTCGGCACGTATCGCAAGCGCGACGAGCTGGTGCAGCCGTGGATCCTCGGCTGGCGCAAGCATCCCATCCTGCACGAATCGTTCGAATACGCCGACATCGACCTCGCCCGGCGCGCCGCCGCGGGGCGCTGAGCGCGAACGCCGTCTCGGCGCCGAAACCCGTTACAATTTCCTGATTTTGCGCGAAATCCCCGACTTGCCTGCGATTCCCTCCGTGCGCTCGCCCGCGCGCCGCCGCCTCATGCTCGCGCTCGGCGCGGGCGCGGCGTCGTTCGCCCTGCCGGGCGCGCACGCAGCGCTCGATGCCGGCCGCAAAATCCTGCGCGTCGCGTTCCGCGTCGCCGAGACCGGCTTCGATCCGCAGCGCATCTTCGACCGCTATTCGGTGGGTGTCTGCGAGAACCTCTTCGAGACGCTCGTCACCTACGACTACCTCGCGCGCCCGGTGAAGCTCGCGCCGCTCGCCGCGGAAGCGGTGCCCGAGCCGGAAGAGGGCGGCACGCGCTACACCTTCCGCATCAAGCCCGGCATCTACTATTCGGACGACCCGGCGTTCCGCGGCCGCAGGCGCGAGCTCGTCGCCGCGGATGTCGAATACGCGATCAAGCGCTTCCGCGATCCCGCCAACCGCAGTCCGTACGAGTGGCTCTTCCAGGGCAACATCCTGGGCCTCGACGCGCTCGCCGAGCGCGCGAAGCGCGAGGGCCGCTTCGACTACGACACGAAGATCCAGGGCATCGAGGTGCACGGCAACCACCTCATCAGCTTCAAGCTGAAGGAGCCGAACTTCAATTTCCTGTACTTCATGGCGATGCCGAACGTGGTGCCGGTCGCCCGCGAGGTGATCGAGGGCTATGGCGAGGACACCATGGCGCATCCCGTCGGCACGGGCCCCTACGTGCTGCGCGAATGGGTGCGGCGCTCGAAGATCGTCCTCGAGCGCAACCCCGCGTACCGCGGGCTCGAGCTCGACACGCGCTACGCCGACATGGCCGACGAGTGGGACCGGCGCGCGATCGACGCGCTCGCGGGCAAGCGCCTGCCGCTGGTCGACCGCATCGAGGTCTACATCATCGAGGACGAGCAGCCGCGCTTCCTCGCGTTCCTGAACCAGGAGCACGACCTCATCGACGAGCTGCCGTTCGCGTTCATCAACCAGGTGCTGCCCAACGGCAAGCTCACGCCGCAGCTCGCGGCGAAGGGCGTGCGCGTGTTCCCCGAGCTGCAGCCCGAGATCACCTACGACGTCTTCAATTGCGAGCAGGTCCCGGGGCAGCCGGACAATCCCCTCGCGGGCTACACGCCGGAGCGCGTCGCGCTGCGCCGTGCGCTGGTCCTCGCGCACGACCGCAACCAGGAGATCGCGGTGATCCGCAAGGGACAGGCGATCCCCGCGCAGGGCCCGATCCCGCCCGGCGTCGTGGGCTACGACCCGGATTTCCACAGCGACGCGCAGGATCCGGATCCGGCGCGCGCCAAGGCGCTGCTCGACATGTTCGGCTATCTCGACCGCGACGGCGACGGCTGGCGCGAGCGTCCCGACGGGCGGCCGCTCGTGATCCAGTACAAGTACAGCATCGGCGGCCAGGCGCGCGAGCTCACCGAGCTCTGGGTGAAGTGCATGGCCGCGGTCGGTATCCGCATCGAGGCGACCGCGGTGCAGTTCGCCGATCTCCTGAACGACAAGCGCGTCGGCAACTTCCAGCTCGCGACCTCCGCATGGATCGCGGACTACCCCGACGCGCAGAACTTCCTGCAGCTC
Source organism: Burkholderiales bacterium (assembly GCA_025936275.1). Taxonomy (GTDB): domain Bacteria; phylum Pseudomonadota; class Gammaproteobacteria; order Burkholderiales; family Usitatibacteraceae; genus Usitatibacter. The sequence goes on along the minus strand of JAICTR010000231.1, from coordinate 1,048 downwards.
CTCTACGGGCCGAACACCGACCAGTCGAACGAGTCGCGCTTCAGGCTCCCCGAGTACGACCGGCTCTACGAGCAGTCCCTGCGCTACCCGGACAGCCCCGAGAGGAACCGCCTCTACCGCGAGATGACGCGGCTGGTCTACGCCTATGCGCCATGGCGCCTGGGCGTGACGCGCGTCTTCAACCACCTGCAGTATCCGTGGGTCAAGGCCTACAAGAAGCACCCGATCCTGTACACCAACTGGAAGTGGCTCGACATCGACGTGGCCGCGCAGCGCGCCGCCATGCGATGATCGCGCCGCGCTAGAGAGGAGGAACGCATGGCCGCCTACGTGATCCGGCGGGTGTGGCAGATGATCCCCACGATCTTCGGGGTGATCCTGCTCATCTTCCTGCTCTTCAACTGGGTGGGCGGCGACCCCGCGCAGGTGCTCGCCGGGAAGATCTCCAACCCCGACCAGATCGCCAACATCCGCAAGCAGCTCGGCGTCGACCAGCCGTACTGGTACCAGCTCTGGGTGTTCGTGAAGCAGGTCTTCACGTTCGACTTCGGCCGCAGCTGGTCGACCAACGAGGAGGTCTCGCACATCATCCTCACGCGGATCGGGCCCACGCTCACCATCATGCTGCCGGTGGTCTTCATCACCTCGGGGCTCGCGGTGCTCTTCGCGGTGCTGGTCGCCTACGTGCGCGGCACGCTCACCGACCGCATGGTGATGATCGTGTGCACGGTCGCGATGTCGATCAGCTTCCTGGTCTACATCATCGTGTTCCAGTGGCTCTTCGGCTTCATCCTCGGGTGGTTCCCGGTGCAGGGCTGGAGCGAGAGCTTCTGGAAGAACCTCTTCACCTACGCGCCGCTGCCCATCATGCTGGCGGTATTCGTGGGCGTGGCCCCGGAGCTGCGCCTCTACCGCTCCTTCTTCCTCGACGAGATCAACCAGGACTACGTGCGCACCGCGCGCGCCAAGGGCGTGCCGGAGAAGAAGGTGATGCTCAAGCACGTGATGCGCAACGCGCTCATCCCGATCCTCACCAACGTCGGCATCT
>JAICTR010000425.1 GCA_025936275.1 Burkholderiales bacterium | reverse complement strand
GCGGCACATCTCGGCGAAGGAGGCCGAGCGCCGCGTGCTGATCCTCGAGAATCCGGGCCTGCGCGGCACCTCGCAGGTCACCAACACGCTCTACGCGGGCCTGCAGCTCATCATGCCGGGCGAGGTCGCGCCCGCGCATCGCCACACGCAATCGGCGCTGCGCTTCATCGTCGAGGGAAGCGGCGCCTACACCGCGGTGGAGGGCGAGAAGACGTTGATGGCGCCCGGCGATTTCGTGATCACGCCCTCGTGGACCTGGCACCACCACGGCAACGAGAGCGCCGAGCCGATGGTGTGGCTGGACGGGCTGGACATCCCGATGGCGATGTATTTCGGCGCCACCTTCCGCGAGGACCATCGCGAGGACGAGGCGCCGGTGACGCGGCCGGTGGGCGATTCGCTCGCCCGCTACGGCAGCGGCTTGATGCCGGTCGGGTGGTCGCGCTCGACGCTCAACTCGCCGGTCTTCAGCTATCCGTGGTCGCGCACGCGCGAGGCGCTGCATGCGGCGGCGCGCGGCGCGGCGCCGGACCCGCATGCCGGCCACCTCATGCGCTACGTGAATCCGGCCGACGGCGGCTGGGCGATGCCGACCATGGCGACGATGGTGCGCCTCGTCCCCGCCGGCTTCGCGACGCGCCCCTATCGCTCGAGCGATGCGATGGTGTTCGCGGTGGTGGAGGGCGCCGGCCGCGTGGAAGTGGAGGGCGAGGCCTTCGACCTCGCGCCGCGCGACGTCTTCGTCGTGCCGGGTTGGATGCGCTACACGCTGCATGCCGCCGCCGACCTCGCGCTCTTCTCGTACTCGGACCGTTCCGCGCAGGAGAAGCTGGGACTCTTCCGCGAGCAGCGCCTGTGACACAATGGCGGCGCCGCCTCGCGCCACGACCATAACGATGAACGCCACCCTCCGGCGCTATGCCTCCGCCGCCGTGCTGCAAGTGGCCGGCCGCCTCGACCAGGACACCTGCGATGCCTTTCGCAGCGAGCTCATGAAGCACGTGGAGGCGGCCTCGCTCGAAGGCGGCACGGTGGTGCTCGACCTCTCGGCGCTCGAATACGTGTCGAGCGCGGGCCTGCGCTGCTTCATGCTCGCCTCGCGCGAGGCGAAGGCGCAGCAGGCGCGCATCTACGTCGCCTCGCTGCAGCCGATGGTGGCGGAGATCTTCGAGATCAGCCACTTCAACCTGGTGTTCCAGGTGTTCCCCACGGTGCGCGACGCGCTCTCGGCGGTCTCGCCCGAGGCGGCCGCGGCGTTCTCCCGGGGCTGACCATGCGGCTGCGCTTCTGGGGAACCCGCGGCTCGATCCCGGTCGCGCTCACCGCGGCCGACATGCGCGACCGCCTCGCGCAGGCCCTGGTGCGCGCCTCGGGCCGCACGTTCGCGAGCTACGAGGAGGCGCATGCCTTCGCCTCGACCGAGCTCGACTTCTCGCTCACCCATACCTTCGGCGGCCACACGCCGTGCGTCGAGATCGAGGCCGGCGGCGAGGAGTACTTCGTGTGCGACATGGGCAGCGGCGCGCGGCCCTTCGGCGTGCACGTGCTCGCGCGCCAGGGCGGGCGGCCGGCGACGGTGAACGTCTTCATGTCGCACGTGCACTGGGACCACATCATGGGCTTTCCCTTCTTCGGGCCGGCCTACGCCCCGGGCACGCGCATCCGCATCCACGGCTGCCACGATGTGCTCGAGCACGCCTTCCGCCTGCAGCAATCGCCGCCCTGCTTCCCGGTGGACTTCGACCAGCTCGGCGCCACCATCGAGTTCGTGAAGCTCGAGCCGGGACGCGCGCACGAGGTGGGCGGGATGAAGGTCACGCCGCACCTGCAGCTGCACTCCGGCGATTCCTACGGCTATCGCTTCGAGCATGGCGGGAAGTCCGCCGTGTACTCCACCGACTCCGAGCACAAGCTCGAGAACCGCGCCGAGGCCGAGGGCTTCGCGCGCTTCTTCCACGACGCCGACGCGGTGGTGTTCGACGCGATGTACGCGCTCGCCGATGCGATCAGCATCAAGGCGGACTGGGGCCACTCGAGCAACATCGTGGGCGTCGAGCTCTGCCAGATGGCGCGCGCCAGGCACCTCGTGCTCTTCCACCACGAGCCGGCGAACGACGACGCGACGCTGGAGGGCCTGCTCAAGGAGGCGCGCCGCTTCGAGGAGCTCACGCGCACCGGCGACGCGCTGCGCATCTCGGCCGCCTACGACGGGCTGGAGATCGATCTCTGAGCGCGTTGCGCGGGCTGCGCGTCCTCGCCCTCGCGCTCGCCGCGGCCCTCGCGATCTTCATCCTCGCCTCCCCGCCGTCCGCCGCGGGCCTGCGCGAAGCGGCCTTCGACGCGATGCAGCGCATGTTCCCGCTCGCGCGGCGCTCGGCGCCGGCGCTGATCGTCGCGATCGACGAGGCGGCGCTCGCGCGCTACGGGCAATGGCCGTGGCCGCGCACGCGCCTCGCGGAGCTGGTCGCGAAGATCGACCGCCTGCATCCGGCGGCGATCGCCTTCGACATGTTCTTTCCCGAGGCCGACCGCTACTCGCCCGCGGCGCTCGCGCGCTCGCTCGCGCTGCCGCCGCCGGTGGCGACGCTGCTCGATGCGATCGCTTCCAACGACGCGCGCTTCGCCGAGGCGATCCACGGCCGGCGCGTGGTGCTCGGCATCG
>JAICTR010000339.1 GCA_025936275.1 Burkholderiales bacterium | reverse complement strand
GTGGGCGAGGTCCCGCGCCACGTCGCGATCATCATGGACGGCAACGGGCGCTGGGCGAAGCGCCGTTTCCTGCCGCGCGTCGCCGGCCACAAGAAGGGCGTGGAAACGGTGCGCGAGGTGGTGAAGGCCTGCGCCGAGCGCGGCATCGAGTTCCTCACGCTCTTCGCGTTCTCCAGCGAGAACTGGCGCCGCCCGCCCGAGGAGGTGACCTTCCTCATGCAGCTCTTCCTGCGCGCGCTCGAGCAGGAGGTCGGGAAGCTGCATTCGAACGGCATCCGCTTTCGCGTCGTGGGCGACCTCTCGCCCTTCGACCCGCGCATCCGCGAGCACGTGCGCCGCGGCGAGGAGCTCACCGAGCGCCACACGCGCCTCACGCTCACCGTCGCCGCCAACTACGGCGGCCGCTGGGACATCCTGCAGGCGGCCGAGCGCTGCCGCATCGAGGAGCCCGAGGCGCCGATCACCGAGGAGCGCCTCGCGCGCTACCTCGCGATGAGCCACGCGCCCGAGCCCGACCTCTTCATCCGCACCGGCGGCGAGAAGCGCGTCTCGAACTTCATGCTCTGGCAGCTCGCCTACACGGAGCTCTTCTTCACCGATGCGCTGTGGCCCGATTTCGGCGCCAAGGCGCTCGACGAGGCGATCGCCTCCTACCGCCGCCGCGAGCGCCGCTTCGGGCGCACCAGCGAGCAGCTCGCCGAATCGCAGCCCGTCACGCAGGCGGGCTGAAGGCGGCCGGCATGCTGGCCACACGGGTGATCACCGCGGTCGTGGCCTTAGTGGTCGTGGTGGCCCTGGTCTTCCTCGCCTCGCGCACCGCCTGGTCGTTGTTCATGCTCGCGGTGGCGCTCATCGCCTGCTGGGAATGGTCGCGGCTCACCGGGCTCGCCGCGGGCGGGCGCGCCGCCTACCTCGCGCTCTCCGCGATCCTCGGCATCGCGCTCGCCGCATTCTTCCTGGGTGCCGCGCCGGAGCGCTTCGCGAAAGCCGCGTTCCTCGTATTCGCGATCGCGGCGCTCTTCTGGATCGCCATCGCCCCGCTCTGGATCGCGCGCCACCTGCGGCCGGGCGCCGTGCTCGCCGCGCTCGCCGGCTGGGTCGTGGTGTGGCCGACGTGGATGGCGTGCGTGGTGCTGCGCGAGGAGGGCCCGTGGATCCTGCTCGGCGCGGCGGCGCTGGTGTGGGTCGCCGACATCGCCGCCTACTTCAGCGGGCGGCGCTTCGGACGGCGCAAGCTCGCGCCCGCGGTGAGCCCGGGCAAGACCTGGGAAGGCCTCATCGGCGCGCTCGCCGGCGTGCTCGTCTACGCGGTGGTGCTCGCGGCGATCGCGCATGCTCGCGACGTGCCGTTCGCGGAGATCTTCGCGCCCGCGGCGGGCATTCCCGCGATCGTCGCGATGGTGGTGCTCGCGCTGCTGAGCGTCGTGGGCGACCTCTTCGAGTCGTGGATGAAGCGCGGCGCGGGGCGCAAGGATTCGAGCGCGCTCCTGCCCGGCCACGGCGGCGTGCTCGACCGCGTCGATGCGCTCACCTCGACGCTGCCGGTGGCGGCGCTCGCGATCATGGTGATGCGGTGGGTGTAGGGAAAACTTCTCCCTCTCCCTTGGGAGAGAGCCGGGGAGAGGGTCGACGCGACGCGGCATCTCCGACGCGCTCCCCTCCCGTCCCCAAGGGGGGAGGGAGAAAACGCCTCGCGGTCCTGGGCAGCACCGGCTCGATCGGCGTGAGCACGCTCGACGTGGCGGCGCGCCATCCGGAGCGCTTCGAGGTGGTGGCGCTCGCGGCGGGGAAGAACGACCGCGCGCTCCTCGCGCAATGCGTCGCGCATCGGCCGCGCCACGCGGTGCTCGCCGACGCCGCGGCCGCCGAGCGGCTCGATGCGGCGGTGCGCGCCCACGGCCTCGCGACGCAGGTGCGCCACGGCCCCGCGGCGCTCGAGGAGATCGCGCGCGGCGAGGACGTCGACCTGGTGATGGCGGCGATCGTCGGCGCCGCGGGACTGCCCGCGGGAATCGCCGCGGCGCGCGCCGGCAAGACCGTGCTCCTCGCCAACAAGGAAGCGCTCGTGATGTCGGGCGCGCTCTTCATCGCCGCGGCGGCCGAAGGCGGCGCGACGCTCCTGCCGATCGATAGCGAGCATTCCGCGGTGTTCCAGTCGCTGCCGCGCGGCTTCGTGTGCGGCCGCGCGGGCGAGTTCGAGCGCTCCGGCGCGCGGCGCATCGTGCTCACCGCCTCGGGGGGGCCCTTCCGCACCACGCCGCTCGAGCGCCTCGCGAAAGCGACGCCGGAGCAGGCGTGCGCGCATCCCAACTGGGTGATGGGCCGCAAGATCTCGGTGGACTCGGCCACCATGATGAACAAGGGCCTCGAGGTGATCGAGGCGCACTGGCTCTTCGGCGCGCCGCTCGAGGCGATCGAGGTGGTGGTGCATCCGCAGAGCGTGATCCATTCGATGGTCGAGTACGCCGACGGATCGGTGATCGCGCAGCTCGGCGCCCCCGACATGCGTACGCCGATCGCCTGCGCCCTGGCGTGGCCGGAGCGCATCGCCTCGGGCGTGGGTGCGCTCGACCTCGCGGGCCTGGGCAAGCTCGAGTTCGAGCGGGCGGATGCCGCGCGCTTCCCGTGCCTCTCCCTCGCCGCCGAAGCGATCCGCCTCGGCGGCACCGCGCCCGCCGCGCTCAACGCCGCGAACGAGATCGCGGTGGAGGCGTTCCTCGACCGGCGCCTGCCGTTCACCGCGATCCCCGAGGTGATCGGAAAGGTGCTCGCCGAGGCGAACGTGGAGCCGCTCGCCTCCCTCGAGCAGGTTTATGCTGTGGATGTGGAGGCGCGCGGCCTCGCGGCGCGCTTCGTGGCGCGCCTGGGCCCCGCCGCGCGCCTCTCCGCCTGATCGCCCATGAGCTTCCTCGTCACCATCGCTTCGTTCCTCGTCACCGTCGGCGTGCTGGTGGTGATCCACGAGCTCGGCCACTACGCGGCGGCGCGCATGATGGACGTGAAGATCCTGCGCTTCAGCGTGGGCTTCGGCCGCGCGATCCGCGTGTGGAAGCGCGGGCGCGACCAGACCGAATGGGCGATCGCCGCGGTGCCGCTCGGCGGCTACGTGAAGATGCTCGACGAGCGCGAGGGCGAGGTGCGCCGCGAGGAGGCGCATCGCGCGTTCAACCGCAAGAGCGTGTGGGCGCGCATCTTCATCGTGCTCGCCGGCCCGATCGCGAATCTCGTCCTCGCGGTGCTCGTGTACTGGGCGCTCTTCATCGCCGGCATGCCGGGCGTGAAGCCGGTGCTCGGCGCGCCGGTCGCGCAGAGCGCCGCGGCCGCCGCGGGGCTCGCGGATGGCGACCTCGTGCGCGCCATCGACGGCGAGCGCGTCGCCACCTGGAACGACGTGCGCTGGCTCCTGCTCCAGGACGCGGTGAAGCGCGGCACCGCGCGCATCGACGTCGAGGCGGCCGGCGGCGCGCTGGCGACGCGGCGCGTCGACCTCTCGGGCCTCACCAAGGAAGACCTGGATCGCGATTTCCTGGCGAAGCTGGGGCTGCGTCCCTTCCGCCCCGACGTGCCGGCGCGCCTGGG
>JAICTR010000191.1 GCA_025936275.1 Burkholderiales bacterium | reverse complement strand
GACGGGCGCCTCGAACGACTTCAAGCGCGCGACCGACATGGCGCGGCGCATGGTCACCGAGTGGGGCATGTCCGATGCGCTGGGGCCCATGGTGTACGGCGAGAACGAAGGCGAGGTATTCCTCGGCCGCACGGTGACCCAGCACCAGAACATGTCCGAGGACACGATGAAGGCGGTGGACCAGGAAGTGCGCTCCATCATCGACGGGCAGTACGCGCTCGCGCGCCGGCTGCTGGAGGAGAACCGCGACAAGGTCGAGGCGATGGCCAAGGCCCTGCTCGACTGGGAGACCATCGACGCGAACCAGATCGACGACATCATGTCCGGCCGTCCGCCGCGTCCGCCCAAGCCGGTCGCGACCAAGCCGGCCTCGCCGTCCGATGGCGGCGGCAGCAACCGCGGCGTGGAGCCCAATCCCTCCCCGGCGGAGAGCGGTTGACGCGTCTCCCGAAGCGATCGGAACGGGCGGCTTGTGCCGCCCGTTTCGCTTTGGTTTGATGCGCGCCATGAGCATCCCTGCGCAGATGAAGGCGACGCCCCGCTTCCGCGGCTGGCGGCGCGACGACGGCCTTCCGCTGGTGATGGGCATCGTCAATGTGACGGACGACTCGTTCTCGGACGGCGGGGTGTTCCGCGACCCGCGCCGCGCGATCGAGCATGGGCTCGCGCTCGCGGCCGAAGGCGCGGACCTGGTCGATGTCGGCGGCGAGTCGACGCGTCCCGGCGCGGCGTCGGTGCCGCTCGAAGAGGAACTGCGGCGCGTGATCCCTGTCATTGAAGCGCTGGCTCGCGAAGGCGTGTGCGTCTCGGCCGACACGCTGAAGCCCGAGGTCATGCGGGCCGCGATCGCGGCGGGCTGCGCGGCGGTGAACGATGTCAACGCGTTTCGCGCGCCGGGCGCGATCGAGGCGGTGCGCGATGCGGACGTGGGCGTGGTCGCGATGCACATGCAGGGGACGCCGCGCACCATGCAGGACTCGCCGCATTACGGGGATGTCGCGCGCGAGGTGGGCGATTTTCTTCGCGAGCGCGGTCGGGCGCTCGAAGCGGCGGGCATCGAGGCGAGCCGCATCGCGATCGACCCGGGCTTCGGCTTCGGCAAGACGCTCGTGCACAACGTCGCGCTCTTCCGCGCGATCCCGGCGCTCGCAGCGCTCGGCTATCCGCTCCTCGCCGGCGTGTCGCGCAAGCGGATGCTCGGCGACATCACCGGGCGCGGCATCGCGGAGCGCACCGCGGCGAGCGTTGCCGCGGCGCTCCTCGCGGCGCAGAATGGAGCGCGCATCCTGCGCGTGCACGACGTGAAGGAGACGGTGGACGTGATCAAGGTCTGGCAGGCGCTGCGATGAGCAGGAAGTACTTCGGAACCGACGGCGTGCGCGGCCGCGTGGGCGAGCCGCCCATCACGCCGGACTTCGTGCTGAAGCTGGGCTACTGCGCCGGGAAGGTGCTCTCGCGCGCCGACGTGGCGCCGCCGCATCGCGACCGTCCCGCGGTGCTGGTGGGCAAGGACACGCGCATCTCCGGCTACATGCTCGAGTCCGCCCTCGAATCGGGATTCTCCGCGGCCGGCGTGGATACGTTCCTCGTCGGGCCGATGCCCACGCCCGCGGTCGCGTTCCTCACGCGCGCGCTGCGGCTTTCCGCGGGCGTGATGATCTCCGCCTCGCACAATCCGTTCGAGGACAACGGCATCAAGTTCTTCTCCGCGGACGGCATGAAGCTCCCCGACGCGGTGGAGAGCGACATCGAGGCGCTGCTCGAGGCGCCGTTGGCGCTCCCCGCCGCGGCCGCCCTCGGCAAGGCCGAGCGCGTGCTCGACGCCGAGGGCCGCTACCTCGAGTTCTGCAAGGGCACGTTCCCCAAGCAGCGGTCGCTGCGTGGGCTGAAGCTCGTGGTCGATTGCGCCCACGGCGCCAACTATCGCCTCGGCGTGCGCGTCTTCCAGGAGCTGGGTGCGGAGGTGATCGCCACCGCGAGCCAGCCGAACGGCACCAACATCAACGAGGCGTGCGGCGCCACGGCCCCGCAGGCGATGGCCCGTGCGGTGGTCGCCCACGGCGCCGATTTCGGCATCGCCTTCGACGGCGATGGCGACCGGCTGGCGATGGCCGATCGCGACGGCCGCCTCTTCGACGGCGACCAGCTGCTCTACGCGATCGTGAAGGATCGGCATCTCGGCGAGCGCCTGCGCGGCGGCGTCGTGGGCACCCTCATGACCAACTTCGCCCTCGAGCGCCGCCTGGCCGACCTGGGCATTCCGTTCGCGCGCGCCAAGGTGGGCGACCGCTACGTGCTCGAAAGCCTCCTCGAGCGCGGCTGGGAGTGCGGGGGCGAGAACTCGGGCCACATCCTGTGCCTCGATTGCCACTCGACGGGCGACGCGATCATCTCCGCCCTGCAGGTGCTCGCGGCTCTCGCGGGACGCGGCGCCTCGCTCGCGGAGCTCACGCGCGACCTGGTGCTGCTGCCGCAAGTGCTGGTCAACGTGCGCCTCGCCGGCAAGCCCGACCTCCAGGCGCCGGCGGTGCGCGAAGCCGCCGCGCGCGCGGAGGCGGATCTCGCGGGGCGCGGCCGGGTGCTCCTGCGTCCTTCGGGCACCGAGCCGGTGGTGCGCGTGATGGTCGAGGGCGAGGACCGGGCGCACGTCCAGGCGCTCGCCGAATCCATCGCCGCCGCCGTGCGCCAGGCCGGAGAGCGGGCCGTCGCCTGATACCGTCATCCCCGTGAAAACGGGGACCCAGCGTTCGACGAGTCCTTCGACCTTTGCGCGCGTTGCAGCGCATGCTGCAACGCGGTAAAATCTTACGGTTTCGAGGGTCGCGATGCGGTCGAAGATCGTCGTCGGCAACTGGAAGCTCAACGGAAGCCTCGCCGGCAACGAAGCGTTGCTCAAGGCTCTCCTTCGTGACATCCCCCGCGAGAACCCGGCGGCATGCGCGGTCTGCGTGCCGAGCCCCTACCTTGCCCAGGTGCGGGCGCTCCTGGAGGGATCCGGGATCGCGTGGGGCGCCCAGGACCTGAGCCGATTCGACCAGGGCGCGTACACCGGGGAAGTGTCGGGCCGCATGCTGGTGGAGCTCGGTTGCCGCTACGTGATCGTCGGGCATTCCGAGCGGCGCACGATCTTCGGCGAGACGGACGCCCTCGCGGCGCAGAAGTACGTCGCCGCGCGCAACGCCGGGCTCACGCCGATCTTCTGCGTCGGCGAGACGCTGCAGGAGCGCGAGCGCGGCGAGATGCAGTCGGTGCTCGCGCGCCAGGTCGATGCGCTGCTGCACGCGTACGGCGCGGTGGGGCTCGAGCGCGGCATCGTGGCGTACGAGCCGGTGTGGGCGATCGGCACGGGCAGGACCGCCACGGCGGCGCAGGCGGACGAGGCGCATGCCTTCATCCGCGGGCGCATCGCGGCGAAGGACGAAGCGGTGGCAAGGCAACTGCCCATCCTGTATGGGGGCAGCGTGAAGGCCGCGAACGCGGCGGAATTGTTCGCGATGCCGAACGTCGACGGCGGTCTGGTCGGCGGGGCGTCGCTGGTGGCGCAGGAATTCGTGGCGATCTGGCGCGCAGCCCTCGTCCGTTGAAAGGCAGATTCGATGCAGACGTTGGTCCTCGTGTTGCACATCCTCGCCGCGATCGGCATCGTGGTGCTGGTGCTGCTGCAGCACGGCAAGGGCGCGGACATGGGCGCGGCGTTCGGCAGCGGCTCGGCGGGCAGCCTCTTCGGCAGCGCCGGCGCGGCGAACTTCCTGTCGCGAACCACCGCGATCCTCGCCGCCGTGTTCTTCCTCACCAGCATGGGGCTCACGTATTTCTCGTCGCCGTCGCAGTCGAGCGGCGTCGTGCAGCAACTGGAGATTCCGGCGGTCCCGCAAGGGACGGCGCCGGGGCAGAAACCGGCGGCGCCCGCTTCCTCGGCACCGGCGCCGGCGGTTCCTCCCGCGGACGGCGGCAAGTCCTCGGAGATCCCGAAGTAGCGGCATCCGGCAGCAGCAACGCGGTAGCGGGTTTCTTGAAGGCCGTCGTGGTGGAATTGGTAGACACGCTGTCTTGAGGGGGCAGTGCCGAAAGGCGTAAGAGTTCGAGTCTCTTCGACGGCACCATTCTCAATTGCTAGCCCATTACTTTCCCATCCTTCTCTTCCTCGCCATCGGCGCCGCCGTGGGCGTCGGCTCGCTCGTCGCGAGCGGGGTGCTCGCGCGCATCTCCGGATCGCAGAACCCGGATCCGCGCAAGCTCTCGCCCTACGAGTGCGGCTTCGAGGCGTTCGAGGACGCGCGCATGAAGTTCGACGTGCGCTACTACCTCGTGGCGATCCTCTTCATCCTCTTCGACCTCGAGATCGCGTTCCTCTTCCCCTGGGCGATCGTGCTGCGCGACATCGGCTGGTTCGGCGTGGTGGCGATGGCGATCTTCCTCGGCATCCTCGTCGTGGGCTTCATCTACGAGTGGAAGAAGGGGGCCCTGGAGTGGGAATGACGGCCCAGCTCGCCAAGCAGGGGCCCCACCGCATTTGTGGGAAAGCGCCGGACGAGCGGGCCGTTGCTCGAGATACGCGCTCACCAACGAATAGCGGACATTTCCCCAATGGCTGATCTCTCGCAGGGCGTGAGCCAGCAGGGCTTCGTCGTCACCCAGGTGGACAACGTCCTCAACTGGGCGCGCACCGGCTCGCTCTGGCCGATGACCTTCGGCCTCGCGTGCTGCGCGGTGGAGATGATGCACGCCGGCGCCTCGCGCTACGACCTCGACCGCTTCGGCATCGTGTTCCGTCCGAGCCCGCGGCAATCGGACCTGATGATCGTCGCCGGGACGCTCTGCAACAAGATGGCGCCGGCGCTGCGCAAGGTGTACGACCAGATGGCCGAGCCGCGCTGGGTGGTCTCGATGGGCTCGTGCGCCAACGGCGGCGGCTACTACCACTACTCGTACTCGGTGGTGCGCGGCTGCGACCGCATCGTGCCGGTGGACATCTACGTGCCCGGCTGCCCGCCCACCGCCGAGGCGCTCCTCTACGGCCTGATCCAGCTGCAGAACAAGATCCGGCGCACCCACACCATCTCGAGGCGCTGAGCGATGCCCGGCTCCCTGGACGACCTGCAGTCGGCGCTCGATCGCGCATTGGGCGAGCGCATCAAGGCGCGCAAGCTCGATCGCGGCGAGCTCACCATCGAGGTGAGCGCGGCGAGCCTGGTCGAGGCGGCGACGATCCTGCGCGACGACCCTTCGCTCGCGTTCTCGACGCAGCTCGACCTCGTCGGCGTCGACTACAGCGGCATCGCGGGCGGCGTGGACGGGCCCCGCTTCGCGGTGATCTACATCCTGCTCTCGCTGGTGCACAACTGGCGCGTGCGCGTGCGGGTGTACTGCCCCGACGACGATTTCCCGGCGCTGGATTCGGTGGTCGGCGTGTGGCCTTCGGCCAACTGGTACGAGCGCGAGGCCTTCGACCTCTACGGCATCGTCTTCAAGGGGCACCCGGACCTGCGCCGCATCCTCACCGACTACGGCTTCATCGGACACCCGTTCCGCAAGGATTTCCCGGTCACGGGCTACGTCGAGATGCGCTACGACCCGGAGCAGGAGCGCGTGATCTACCAGCCGGTGACGATCGAGCCGCGCGAGATCGTGCCGCGCGTCGTGCGCGAGGACGCGTACGGCGAATCGGGCAAGACGGATTGACGCGATGGCGGAGATTCGCAATTACACGATGAATTTCGGGCCGCAGCACCCGGCGGCCCACGGCGTGCTGCGGCTCGTGCTGGAGCTCGACGGCGAGGTGATCGAGCGCGCCGATCCGCACATCGGCCTGCTGCATCGCGCGACGGAGAAGCTCGCCGAGACGCGCACGTACCTGCAGAACGTGCCGTACATGGACCGCCTCGACTACGTGTCCATGATGTGCAACGAGCACGCGTACGTGAT
>JAICTR010000093.1 GCA_025936275.1 Burkholderiales bacterium | reverse complement strand
GTGAACTACGGCGAGTCGCGCGCCAAGGTGGAGAAGTTCCTGGGCAAGAGCGGGGTGAAGGTGCCCGTGCTGCTCGATCCCGACCAGAAGGCGGCCGACGATTGGGGCGCAAAGGGCCTGCCGATGAGCTTCCTCATCGACGCGCGCGGCAACGTGCGCACGTGGGTGTTCGGCGAGCGCGACTGGAGCGATGCGGCGTCGATGAAGAGGGTCGGCGACCTGGTGACCGAGGCGGCCGGTGCCGGACGATAAGGTCGCCGCCGGCCGGATCGTCGATCTTTCCGCCGGCCGACAGCGCGACGAGCGCGCCGAGGTGGTCGCGCGCCTCCTCGATTCGCCGGCCACCATCGCGCCGCGCTGGTTCTACGACGAGCTCGGCTGCGCGCTCTACGGCGCCATCTGCCGGCTGCCGGAGTACTACCCGACGCGAACCGAGGTCGCGCTCTTCCGCGAGCATCGCGGCGCGATCGCCGAGGCGGCCGGCGCGGTGCGCCAGTTCGTCGATCTCGGCGCCGGCGACTGCTGCAAGGCCGAATCGTGGCTGCCCTTCCTCGAGCCCGCGCGCTACGTCGCGGTGGACATCGCGGCGCACGAGCTGCGCCGCGCGCTCGATCGCATGGCGCCCGATTTCCCGTCGGTCGAGATGCTGGGCGTCGTCGCCGACTTCCAGCACGGGCTGCCGCTGGACGATGTGCTCGACGAGCGCGCCGCGCTCTTCTTCTACCCCGGCTCCAGCATCGGCAACTTCACGCCCCGCGAGGCGGTCGCGTTCCTGCGCGAGGTGCACGGGCTCTGCAAGCCGCGCCCCGGGAGCGGGCTTCTCATCGGCGTCGATGCGAAGAAGGACCGCGCGCTGCTCGATGCGGCGTACGACGATGCCCTCGGCGTCACCGCCGCGTTCAACCGCAATGCGCTCGCCCACTTGAATCGCCGCTTCGGATTCGATTTCGCGCTCGATGCGTTCGCGCATCGCGGCTTCTACAACGAGTCGGCCGGGCGGGTGGAGATGCACCTCGAATCGAAGGGCGAGCAGGTGGTGCGGCTGGGCGGCGACACGGTGCGCCGCTTTGCCCGGGGCGAGCGCATCCATACCGAGAATTCGTACAAGTACGCCGCGGCGGAGTTCGAGGCGCTGCTCGCCGAGGCGGGCTTCGATCGCGTGCGCCGCTGGACGAGCCCGGGCGAGAGCTACTTCGCCTTCCTCGCGGCCTAAGGGCGCGCGAGGCGCAATCCCGAGAACTGCCAGCGCGCCGCGGTGGGAAAGAAATTGCGATAAGTCGGGCGGATGTGGCTCGCGGGTGTCGCGCACGAGCCGCCGCGCAGCACGTACTGGTTGGCCATGAACTTGCCGTTGTATTCGCCGAGCGCGCCTTCGTCGGCCCGGTAGCCGGGATACGGCGCATAGTCGCTGCGCGTCCATTCCCACACGTCGCCGAAGGCCTGCGCCAACGCGCCGGGCGCGGGCGCCTCGCGGCAGGCGAGCGGATGCAGCGCGCCGCTTTCCGCGAAGTTGCCGGCGATCGGCGTGGCCGCAACCGCGACTTCCCATTCCGCTTCGGTCGGCAGCCGCGCCCCGGCCCAACGCGCAAAGGCTTCGGCCTCGTAGAAACTCACGTGGCACACCGGCGTGTTGGCCTCGATCGGCGCCATGCCGTGCAGCGTGAACGTGTGCCAACCATCGTCGCCGCGCTCCCAATATGCGGGTGCTTCCCACCCCCGCTCGCGCAGCGTGTCCCATCCCGTCGCGAGCCAGAGCTCGGGACGCCGGTAACCGCCGTCCTCGATGAACGCGAGGAAGTCGCCGTGCGTGACCGGATGCGAGGCGATCTCGAAATCCTCGAGCGCGACGCGATGCCGCGGGCCCTCGTTGTCGAACGCGAATCCCGATCCCCGATGGCCGATCTCGTGCACGCCGCCGGCGATCGCGATCCAGTGCCGCCGCGTGCCGTGGATCGGCGTGAGGGGCCAGGGCTTGCGATACGCCGGACGCAGCGGATTGCACGAGAGCAGGTGCTTCACGTCGGTGAGGATCAGCTCCTGGTGCTGCTGCTCGTGCTGGATGCCGAGCTCCACGACGCGACGTTCGGATGGCCCGAGCCGATCGCTCGCGAGGAGCTCGCCCATCGCGCCGTCCACGTGCCGCCGGTAGGCGAGCACGTCGTCCAGGCCCGGACGCGACAGCAGCCCGCGGCGCGGGCGCGGATGGCGCTCGCCCACCGCCTCGTAGTACGAGTTGAAGAGCATTCGGAATGCCGGATCGAACGGCGCGATGCCGCGCGCGCCGAGCACGAACGTCTCGAAGAACCAGCTCGTGTGGGCGAGGTGCCACTTCACCGGGCTCGCGTCGGGCATCGACTGGATCGCGCAGTCCTCGGCGGAGAGCGGCTCGGCCAGCGCCTCGGTCGCGGCGCGGACGCGGCGGAACTCGAGCCCGAGCGGCGTGGCGGGCCGCGATTGTGCGGCAGGGGATCGGGCCATGGGGCCAAGACGCTTCTTCATGGCATCCTCCCGGCGGCGCTCGCGCCGCGGAAAGTCATTCGACAGCGACTGCCGGAGATCCTTCGGCCACTTCGCCGATCACCGCCGCGTGCTCGAAACCCTCGGTGCGGAAGATGTCCAGCACCGCGTTGCACGCCCCGGGCGCGCAGGCCACCAGAAGCCCGCCGCTCGTCTGCGGATCCGTGAGCACCGCCTTCTCCGCCTCGCCGATCTTCGTGCCGAGCTTCATCTTCACGCCGTAGCCGGTCCAGTTGCGTCCCGAGGCGCCGGTGACGGTACCCTCGCGCGCGAAATCGAGCACGCCCGGAAGGAGCGGCAGCGCGTTCCAATCCACGCGCGCCGCGGCCTGCGATCCCTTCGCGATCTCGAGCAGGTGGCCGAGAAGGCCGAAGCCCGTGACGTCGGTAAGCGCATGGACCTCGTCCATGGTGCCGAGCCGCGTGCCGGGGGTGTTGAGCTTGGTCGTCGCGTCGATCATCGCGCGGTAGCCGGCTTGGTCGAGCTTGCCCTTCTTGAGCGCGGCGCTGTAGATGCCCACGCCGAGCGGCTTGCCGAGGATGAGCTTGTCGCCGGGCTTCGCGCCCGCGTTGCGCTTGAGGTTCTTCGGATCGACGAGGCCGATCGCGACCAGGCCGTAGATCGGCTCGACCGAATCGATCGTATGGCCGCCCGCGATGGGGATGCCGGCGCGCTGGCAGACCGACTCGCCGCCCTCCAGGATCTTGCGGATCACCTCGAGCGGCAGCTGGTTCACCGGCATGCCGACCAGCGCCAGCGCGAAGAGCGGCTGGCCGCCCATCGCGTACACGTCCGAGATGGCGTTGGTGGCGGCGATGGCGCCGAAGTCGAACGGATCGTCGACGATGGGCATGAAGAAGTCGGTGGTGGCGACGATCGCCTGGCGGTCGTTGATGCGATAGACCGCCGCATCGTCGCTGGTCTCGATGCCGACCAGGAGCTCCTTGGGCAGGATCGCCGGACCACTCTTCGCGAGGATCTGCTCGAGCACGCCGGGTGCGATCTTGCAGCCGCAACCGCCGCCGTGGCTGAACTGGGTGAGCCGAACCTGCATGTCCATCGCGTTCTCCGGGGAAATCGTCCCTCGATTTTACCGTCCGGCGAGGAGGCGCGCGGCGAGGCGGCGAATCGCGGCGGCCTCGGCCTGCGGACGGAAGAGCGCGCGGCGCGCGGCGCACGCGCGCTCGAGCGCGGCGAGATGGGGCGGATCCTCGAGTGCGCGCACCAGGCAATCCGCGAGTCCTCGCGCGTCGCGCGGCTCGAAGAGTCCCGGATAGTTCTCGCCCAGCATCCCGACATTGCCGGAGATGCGGCTCGCGATGACCGGCGTGCCCGCGGTGACCGCTTCGACGATCACGTTGGCGCCGCCCTCGACCACCGAAGGATGGATGAGCACGTGCGCCCGCTGCAACGCCGCGCGCGCAAGGCCATGGGGAAGGGCGCCGCTGTAGCGATAGCGTGGATCGGCTTGCGCGAGCGCATGTGCCGCCTTGCCGAGGGCGGCGTCGAGCGGTGCGCCGATGTGACGCACTGTAATCGGCAGGTCCGCCGGCAGGTGGCGCATCGCGGCGAAGAGCGTGCGTGGGTCCTTTTCCTCGCGCAGGTGCCCCACCACGACGCAATCGAGGCGGGCGCGCGCCTTGCGCCGTGTCGCGAGGAGCGGCGCGGATTGGAAGATCACCTCGGCCTTGCGGCGCCAGGCTTCGCGCAGCAGGCGAAGCGCATCGTCCTGCAGCACCACCAGGCGATCGGCGAGATCGAGCGAATGCGCGGCCTCGACGCTCTCGGGAAGGTCGCGATAAAGGTCGGTGCCGGTGAGGACCACCGCCATGCGCCGCCCGTTCGCCTTGCCGTGGAATCGGGCGATGGATTCGGCGCTGCGCCGCGCGTGCAGGGCGACGAGGACGTCGGCCGCTTCGCCGTTCCATTCGCTCTGTACAATGGGCCGGTAGCGATCGCGCAACATCCCGGCCCATCGCACCGCGGTGCGCCAGTTGCCGTTGTTCGCGCTTCTCGTCCCGGGCGTCACGATGCAGACCACAGGTTTGGCGAGCGAAGCCATCGGCGGATTATACGAACGCGAGGCGCTCGGCACCGCGCTCCTCGACGCGCGCCGCCGCACGCTCGGCATCTACGCGCACCTCGACCTCGCGCGCCTCGAGGTGCCGTATCTCCCGATCGTGAATCCGCCGCTCTGGGAGCTCGCGCACATCGCGTGGTTCCAGGAGTTCTGGTGCCTGCGCCGGGATGCGAACGGCGCCATCGGACCATCGCTCCTCGAGCGCTCCGATGCGCTCTTCGATTCGCGCACGGTCCCCCATGCGTCGCGCTGGAAGCTCGCCTATCCCGTGGAGGCTCTGCTGCGCGGCTACATGGAGGACGTGCTCGATGCGATCCTCGCCAGGCTCGCGCGCACGCCCGAGGAAGATCGCTATTTCTTTCGCCTCGCGCTGTTGCACGAGGACATGCACGGCGAGGCGCTGCTCATGACGCTGCAGACGCTGGGGCTCGCCGCGCCTTCGCTCGGCGCGCGGGATGCGCCCTCGGGGAGCGCGGAGCCGCGCGGCGACGTTCACTTCACCGGCGGCGCGTTCGACATGGGCACGCGCGCGGGAGCACGCGATTTCGTGTTCGACAATGAGAAATGGGCACACGACGTGCGCGTGGGTCCATTCGCGATCGCGCGCGATCCGGTGCGCCAGGGCGAATTCGCCGCTTTCGTCGACGAGGGCGGCTACGAGCGGCGCGAATGGTGGAGTGCCGCGGGATGGAAATGGCGCGAGCGCGAGCGGCGCCGCGCGCCGCGCGATTGGCGCCACGAGGGCGGCGCATGGATGCAGCGGCGCTTCGATCGCTGGCTCGCGCTGGATCCCGCCGCGCCGATGCTGCACGTGAACCTGCACGAAGCCGAAGCGTGGTGCCGCTGGGCGGGCCGCCGCTTGCCGACCGAGGCGGAGTGGGAATTCGCGGCCCGCAACGGCGGGAAGGAAGATCGCTATCCGTGGGGCGACGATCCCTGCGAGAGCGGCGCGCTCGATTTTCGCCACAACGGACCGTCGTGCGCGATATCCGAGGCGCCGCCCTCGCGTTCCGGATTGCGCCAGATGCTGGGCGGCGTGTGGGAGTGGACCGCGAGCCCCTTCGCGCCGTATCCCGGTTTCGCGGCCGATCCCTATCGCGAGTACTCCGAGCCCTGGTTCCATACGCACTTCGCGCTGCGCGGCGGAAGCTTCGCCACGCGTGCGCGGCTGGTCCACAACCGCTTCCGGAATTTCTATCTTCCCGAGCGTGACGACGCGTTCGCGGGATTTCGCACCTGCGCGGTCGATGCGGGTCGCGGCGTGTCATAATTCTCCTCGGCGGGCCTCCCCGCATTGACGGGCGATGAACCTGGTCAGGTCGGGAACGAAGCAGCCATAGTCGATTCCTTCAAGTGCCGGGGGTCAGGCTCGCCAAGAATTTGGCCGCAAGGCCCAGCCCGAGAGGGCCTTTCGCGCTTCGGACCCGGGCGGAAGGCCCACCCGTCGAGAACGGCCTTCTTGCGCCCGTCCCCATGACCTATCAAGTACTCGCGCGAAAGTGGCGTCCCCGGGCCTTCGAGGAGATCGTCGGCCAGCCGCACGTGGTGGCCGCGCTCTCGAACGCCCTGGAATCGAAGCGCCTGCACCACGCGTATCTCTTCACCGGCACGCGCGGCGTCGGCAAGACAACGCTTGCGCGCATCCTCGCCAAGGCGATCAACTGCGAGACCGGCATCACCGCGCATCCGTGCGGGAAGTGCCGCGCATGCACCGAGATCGACGCGGGCCGCTTCGTGGACCTGCTCGAGGTCGACGCCGCGACGAACACCAAGGTGGACGAGATGCGCGAGCTCCTGGACACCGCGCAGTACATGCCGGTCTCGGGGCGCTTCAAGGTCTACATCATCGACGAGGTGCACATGCTCTCGAAGCATGCGTTCAACTCGATGCTGAAGACCCTCGAGGAGCCGCCGGAGCACGTGAAATTCATCCTCGCGACGACCGACCCGCAGCGCCTGCCGGTGACGGTCCTCTCCCGCTGCCTGCAGTTCAACCTGAAGCCGCTCGCGCCGCCGCTCATCGCCGGCCACCTGCGGCACGTGCTCGAAGCGGAGAAGGTCGCGTACGAGGAGCCGGCGTTGACGCAGCTCGGCAAGGCCGCCGCCGGCAGCCTTCGCGACAGCCTGAGCCTCCTCGACCAGGCGATCGCGCACGGCGGCGGCAAGATCGGCGCCGCGCAGGTCGCCGAGATGCTCGGCGCGCTGGGCGGCGATCTGCTGTGGCCGCTTCTCGAGCGCGTGGTCGCGGGCGACGGCGCCGGGACGATCGCGGAGGTGGAGCGCATCGCGGGCCGCAACGTGTCGCTGGACGGAGCGCTCGAGGAAATCGCCGCGATGCTGCATCGCGTGGCGCTCGCGCAGGCAGGCGTCGTGCCGGCCGCGGACGATGCGGATGCATCGCGCATCGTCGCGCTCGCCGAACGGCTGGATGCGGGCCAGGTGCAGGTGATGTACCAGATCGCGGTGCTCGCGCGGCGCGACCTGCCGCTCGCGCCCGACGAGCTCGCGGGCTTCAGCATGGCGGTGCTGCGCATGCTCGCATTCCTCAAGCCCTCCGGTGCGCCGCGCGCCGCGGCGGAGACACCCATCGCGAAGCAACCCGCGGCGAAGATCGCGCGCGCTTCGAGCCCGCCGACGGATTCGGCGCCCGCGCGTGGCGCGCAAGCCGCGGCCATGACGCCGGCGCCATCACCCGGCCCCTCGAGCGTGAAGCGCATTCCCTTCGAAGGCGATTGGTCGGCGTTCGTCGAACGCCTCGGCCTCACCGGCATGGCGGGCATGGCCGCGCGCCACGGCGAGCTGGTCTCCTTCGCGAACGGGCACCTCGAGCTGGTGGTGCCCGAAGCGCATCGCATCTACGCGGAGAAGGCGTACCAGGACAAGCTCAAGGCCGAGCTGCTGCCGCATTTCGGCCCAACCCTGCGACTCACCGTGCGGGTGGGCGGGACGAGCGGAAACAGCATCGCGGCGAAGAAGTCACAGGAGATGGCGGAGCGCCAGGCCGACGCCGCCGAAGCGATCGAGGACGATCCCTTCGTGCGCGACCTGGTGCGCGACCTGGGCGCCGAAGTGGTGTCCTCCTCCATCCGGCCGCCCGAAGAGGGCGGCCCGGGCAACCCATCGAGCCAGAAGAGGTGACGGCATGATCAACAAAGGCGGACTCGGCGCGCTCATGAAGCAGGCGCAGCAGATGCAGGAGAACATGAAGCGCGTGCAGGAGGAACTCGCGACGATCGAGGTCGAGGGCCAATCGGGCGCGGGGCTCGTGAAGGTGACGATGACGTGCAAGCATTCGGTAAAGCGCGTGGCGATCGATCCAAGCCTGGTCGGCGAGGACAAGGACATGCTCGAGGACCTGGTGATGGCGGCGATGAACGACGCGGTCGCGAAGGCCGATGCCACGGCCCAGGCGAAGATGGCGGGCTTCACCGCCGGCCTCAACCTCCCGCCGGGAATGGGGCTGCCGTTCTGAGCGCGATGGATAAGCCGGCCGCGCTCGATGAGCTGATCCAGGCGCTGCGCTGCCTTCCGGGCGTGGGGCCGAAGTCGGCGCAGCGCATGGCCTATCACCTGCTGCAGCGCGACACCGCGGGCGCGGGTCGGCTCTCGCAGGCGCTCTCCGACGCGCTCGGGCGCATCCGGCACTGCGGCCGCTGCAACACCTTCACGGAATCCGAGGTCTGTTCGCTCTGCGCTTCGCAGCGCCGCGACGCCTCGCTCCTGTGCGTGGTGGAATCGCCCGGGGACCTCCTGATGATGGAGCAGAGCCAGAGCTACGCGGGCCTCTACTTCGTGCTGATGGGACGGCTTTCGCCCCTCGATGGCATCGGCCCGCGCGAGATCCACCTCGACCGGCTCGTGAAGCGCGCCACCGATGGCGCGGTGAGGGAGGTCATCCTCGCCACCAATTTCACCGTCGAGGGCGAGGCGACGGCGCACTACATCGGCGAGCTCCTGACGGGGAAGGGGCTCGCGGTGAGCCGCATCGCGCGCGGCCTTCCGGTGGGGGGCGAATTGGAGCACGTGGATAGCGGCACGCTCGCCCAGGCGGTGCTCGAAAGGCGCCCCGCGTAGCCCGATTTCGGGTGAGCGGAATACGGGCGTCCGACACCGCCCCATGGGCCGGTCGGACCGCACCGCAGGTTGACGTCAGACGTCCTCTCTGCGATAATTTTTCCTCTCGGCGCTCGCTTTTGCCGACCGGGCGCGGGGTGGAGCAGTCTGGCAGCTCGTCGGGCTCATAACCCGAAGGTCGCAGGTTCAAATCCTGCCCCCGCAACCAATCCCTTCCAATTCGCACGGCAAGGGACAGTCATCGCTCTTTAACAAGTTACAGCCGATAGAGGTGGGTGCTGTTGGGCGCCAGCCGGACTGCTGTTTGGGTTCGGTGTCAAGGC
>JAICTR010000095.1 GCA_025936275.1 Burkholderiales bacterium | reverse complement strand
TACTTCGTCCCCGACGAGGTCGCCTGGGCGCACTTCGACACCTACGCGTGGAACGACGCGAGCCGCCCCGGCCGCCCGGTGGGCGGCGAGGCGCAGGGATTGCGCGCGGCGCTGCACGCCATTGCGTTTTTGGGCGAGGGTAAACGCCGCCGCGCGTGAAAAAGCTCGCCCTCGTCCTCCTCCTCGCCCTGGTCGTCCTCGCGGGCGTGGGCTACTGGGCGTGGAACTCGCTCGACCTCATCGTGCGCGTGGCGATCGAGCACTACGCGCCGGAGGTGGCGGGCGTCGCGGTGAAGGTGGGCGGCGTGGACATCTCCGCGGCCGACGGGCGCGGCATGGTGCGCGATCTCGAGATCGGCACTCCGCACGGGTTCACCGCGCCCTATGCGGCGAAGGTCGGCGAGATCCGTGTGGCGCTCGATCCGGCGACGCTTACCGACCCCGTGGTGCGCATCCGCGAGCTCACGGTCGAATCGCCGCTCATCACCTACGAGCGCGGCGACCGCGGCACCAACCTCGAGGCGATCCGCGCGCACATCGAGCAGTACATCGCGAAGAGCGGCGGGCCCTCGGATTCGCGCGAGGCGCAGGCGAAGCATGGGCGGCGCAAGTTCATCGTCGAGCGGCTCGCGATCCGCGGCGGGCGCGTGACGATGACCAACCCGGCGCTGCGCGGGCAGGGGATCCGCTTCGGACTTCCCGACATCGAGCTCACGAACGTGGGCGGGAAGCAGGGCGGCCTCACCGCGAGCGAGATCGGCAAGGTGGTCGCGTCCGAGCTCGAGGCGCGCATCGCGCAACGCGTGCTCACCAACGTCGACCTGCTGCGCAAGGGCGGCGTGGGCGGCGCGCTTGACGCGCTGAAGGGCCTGCTGCATTGAAGCCGCCGTCGCCGCGCAGCGACGCGCCGGAACTCTTTTACGGCCCGGCAGTCTTTGGCTCAAGACGCGCGGCGTGTGTCGCCGCATTCCTACGGACGCTCCCACGATGAAAACGCTCCTTCGCGCCGCCGCCGCGTTCGCCGCGGCGATCGGCCTCGCGATGCCCGCGCAGGCCACGACCTATTCCACCGATTTCACCGACCTGTGGTTCAACCCGAGCGAATCGGGTTGGGGCGTCAACTTCATCCAGCAGAACGACGTGATCTTCGCCACGCTCTTCGTCTACGGCGTGGGCAACGTCGCGCAGTGGTACACCGCCTCGGCGATGCGCCCGTCGCCCGCCGGCAGCCAGACGGCGTTCAGCGGGCAGCTCTTCCTCACCTCGGGGCCGTACTTCGGCGCACCGACGTTCGATCCGAACGCGGTCACGCGGACCGCAGTCGGCAACATGACGGTCAATTTCACGAGCGCCACCACGGGTACGCTGGTGTACACCGTGAACGGTACGCAGGTCACGAAGACGATCACGCGGCAGACCTGGGCGAACGACAACCTCACCGGGAGCTATTTCGGCGGACTCACCGCGACCGGCAGCAACTGCAGCCAGGTGCCGAACGGGCCGATCCTCATCTTCGGCGAGCTTGGCGTGCAGCAGACGGGAACGCAGGTCGCGATGACCGTTGACTTCATCACCTCGGGTGCGGAAGCCCAATGCACGTTCAGCGGCCCGTTCACGCAGACGGGACACCTGGGCTCGATCGCGGGCAACTGGACCTGCACCACCGGAAACACCGGCACCTTCACGGTCACCAACGTCGCCTCGAGCGTGAACGGCTTCAACGGCCGCTTCACCGGCCGCGACCAGTTCTGCACCTACGACGGCTTCTTCGGCGGACCGCGCGACGTTCCGCACTGAAGCGCTTCGGGCGCGAGCCCCGGTCGGGTATCATGCGCGCAACAAGATCGACAGGCGCGCGACCGACGTTTTTCCGGGGAGGTGAACGATGCGCATCAACCGAGCCCTCGCGCGGGCGATCCTCGCCGCGATCGCGCTCTTCACGGCGGGCGCGAGCGCCGAGGAACGATTCGACGCCTGCGACATCTTCACCCAGGCCGATGCGGAGCAGGCCCTCGGCACCACCGCGGCGGCCGAGCCGGTGAATCCGAAGGCGCGACGCCCGAAGGTCGTCACGAGCTGCACGTACAACGGCTTCAAGGACGGCAAGCCCGTCGCCGCCACCGCGCAGTTCCGCTTCGCACGCAGCGACGCGGAGATGGACCAGGCGTTCGAGGAAGCGCGTCTCAAGTTCCAGACGAAGCCTTTCCTCCTGCCCGGTGCGGAAGCGTTCTGGAGCGGCAAGCTCGGCCAGATGAGCGTGCGCAAGGGCCGCACGTGGGTCACGCTCACGGTGGGTCCGGCCAAGGCGCAGGACCGCGACGACGCCGAGGCGAAGAAGCTCGCCGTGGTCCTCATTCCCAAGATCTAGAAAGGAAGCGCCGCGCATGACCGCCATCGTCGAAGTCGTCGCCCGCGAGATCCTCGATTCGCGCGGCAATCCCACCGTGGAAGCGGACGTGCTGGTGGAATCCGGCGCGATGGGCCGCGCGGCGGTGCCCTCGGGCGCCTCCACCGGCTCGCGCGAGGCGATCGAGCTGCGCGACGGCGATGCGCAGCGCTTCTTCGGCAAGGGCGTGCAGAAGGCGGTGGAGAACGTGAACACCGAGATCTGCGAGGCGATCCTCGGGCTCGACGTCTCGGAGCAGGCGCACATCGACCGCGTGCTGGTCGACCTCGACGGCACCGACAACAAGGCGCGCCTCGGCGCCAATGCCATCCTCGCCGTGTCGGTCGCGTGCGCCAAGGCGGCGGCGGAGGAATCCGGGCTCTCGCTCTATCGCTACTTCGGCGGCAGCGGGCGCAAGCGCATGCCGGTGCCGTTGATGAACGTGGTGAACGGCGGCGCCCACGCCAACAACTCGCTCGACCTGCAGGAATTCATGATCATCCCCGCGGGGCGGCCGACGTTCCGCGACGCGCTGCGCTGCGGCGCGGAGATCTTCCAGACGCTGAAGAAGATGCTCGACCGCGAGGGCCTCTCGACCACCGTGGGCGACGAGGGCGGCTTCGCGCCGAGCCTTCCCAACAACGAGGCGGCGATCCAGTGGATCCTGCGCGCCGTCGAGGAGGCGGGATACCTCGCCGGCTCCGACGTGCTGCTGGGCCTCGATTGCGCCGCGAGCGAGTTCTTCCGCGACGGCAAGTACCGCTTCGAATCCGAGAAGCTCGCCTACAGCTCGCAGCAGTTCGCGGACCTCCTCGCCACCTGGTGCGACAAGTACCCGATCGTCTCCATCGAGGACGGCATGGCCGAGGGCGATTGGGATGGCTGGGAGATCCTCACCGACCGCCTCGGCGACAAGGTGCAGCTCGTGGGCGACGACATCTTCGTCACCAACACGCGCATCCTCGCCGAGGGCATCGAGCGCGGCATCGCGAACTCCATCCTCATCAAGATCAACCAGATCGGGACGCTCACCGAGACGTTCGACGCGATCGAGATGGCGAAGAACGCGGGCTACACCGCGGTGATCTCGCACCGCTCGGGCGAGACCGAGGATTCGACCATCGCCGACATCGCCGTGGGCAGCAACGCGATGCAGATCAAGACCGGTTCCCTCTCGCGCTCCGACCGCACCGCCAAGTACAACCAGCTGCTGCGCATCGAGGAGGAGCTGGGCGAGGAATCCTCGTACGCGGGACGCGATGCGTTCTACCAGCTCCGCTGAAATTCTCCCTCTCCCTTGGGAGAGGGCCGGGGAGAGGGTCGAAATTCTCCCTCTCCCTTGGGAGAGGGCCGGGGAGAGGGTCGCTTGAAAATCCTCGCCGCCATCCTCGCCGCACTCATCGTCGCGCTCCAATACCCGCTGTGGCTGGGCAAGGGAAGCTGGCGCTCGGCGTGGGAGCTGGATCGCGCGCTCGCCGCACAGCGCGCCACCAACGCGGGATTGAAGGCGCGCAACGACGCGCTCGATGCCGAGGTGCGCGACCTCAAGGAAGGCACCGAGGCGATCGAGGAGCGCGCGCGCATGGAGCTCGGCATGATCAAGCGCGACGAGATCTTCTACCAGGTGGTCTCGCCGGGCCGCTAGTCGGAGCTGCCGCGCTTCGCGAGCCAGATTCCCGCGAGCACGATCGCGCCACCCGTGAGCTGCGGCGCGCCCACCGGCTCGTGGAACAGCACCCACGCGAAGAGCGTCGCCATCACCGGCTGGATCAGCAGGCTCACCGATGAAAGCGAAGCCGGCAGGTGCGCGAAGGCGTACGCGATGAGCCCCTGGCCCGTGATTTGCGAGACCACCGCGAGCGCAACGAGCACCCACCATCCCCAGAGGTGCGCGGGCAGCATCGGTTGCGGCGAAAAATACGCCACCGGCAACAGCACGACCGCGGTGATCGTCGTGCTCCATGCCATGAGCCGCATCGTCGAGGCGCCGGCATCGCGCGCGCTCTTGATCGCCAGCATGTAGCCCGCGTAGAAGGCGCCGGTCAACGCGCCCAGCGCGTCGCCGAGGAGCCGCGTGCCGCCGCTCGCGAAGTTGGGGCCGACCAGCACGAACATGCCGACGATGGCGATCGTCATCCCGGCGAGGAAGACGCGCGTCACGGCGCGCCGCCAGAAGAGCCAGCCCGCGAGCGTCACGAAGATCGGCGCGAGGTTCGCGAGCAGCGTGGAATTCGCCACCGACGTCCAGACGATCGACCAATGCCACACGCCGAGGTCGGCGGCGAAGAAGAGGCCGGCGGCGGCGAGGGCGCCACGCGGAATCGCGCGCGACGCGGTCTCGCGCACGGAAGGGCGCGCGAGCCACAGCCACAGGAGCGGCGCGGCGATCGCGGTGCGCCAGAACGCGCTCGCCACGGGACCCGTATCGGACAATCGCACGAGGATCGGCGCGAAGGCGATCGCGCAGCCCCCGGCGAGGAGGCAGAGGAAGGCGGCCTGGCGCATGGAAGGCGCCTATGATATCGCCTCCATGCCGGGCGAATTCCTCTCCGCGATCATCCTTTTGCTGCTGGTCGTCGATCCCTTCGGGAATGTCCCGGTGGTGAATACGATGCTCACCGGCGTGCCGGTGGCGCGCCGCCGCAAGATCATCGTGCGCGAGTGCGGCATCGCCTTCGTGCTGCTCGCCGCGTTCATGCTCTTCGGCCCCGAGATCCTCGCCGTGATGCACCTCTCGGAGACGTCATTGTCCATCGCGGGCGGTGTTATCCTTTTCATGATCGCGATCCGCATGGTCTTCGCGCATCCCGAAGGCGCGTTCGGGTTGGAGCCGCGCGGCGAGCCGTTCATCGTGCCGCTCGCGATCCCGTTGATTTCGGGTCCCTCCGCGCTCGCCACCGTGATGCTCCTCGCCTCGCGCCAGCCGCGCGAGCTGGGCATGCTCTCGGGCGCGCTGGTGGTGACGATGTCGATCACCACGCTGGTGCTCCTCGTGGGCGAGCGGCTGCAGCGCTGGATGGGCGATCGCGGCATGCAGGCGGTGGCGCGGTTGATGGGGCTCATCCTCACCGCGATCGCGGTGGAGATGCTGCTGGGGGGAATCAGGATGTTCGTGGAAGGAATGAAGGCGTGACCCTCTCCCCGGCCCTCTCCCAAGGGAGAGGGAGAACTTTGACCCTCTCCCCGGCCCTCTCCCAAGGGAGAGGGAGAGCGTTATGAGCAAGGCATTTACTCGCGAGGATGGCGCCGAGCCGCCCGAGGACGATTTCGAGGACGACGCGAACCCGATTCCCGCCGGCTCGAAGAACTACCTCACGCCGCTCGGATGGCGGCGGCTGCGCGACGAGCTGCAGTGGCTGGTGAACCACGAGCGCCCGGATGTCACCAACGTCGTGTCGTGGGCGGCGAAGCTCGGCGACCGCTCGGAGAACGCCGACTACCAGTACGGCAAGAAGCGGCTGCGCGAGATCGACCGGCGCATCCGCTACCTCACCAAGCACCTCGAGAACGCGGAGGTCGTGGATCCGGCCACGCGCGAGGAAACGGACCAGGTGTTCTTCGGGGCGACGGTGACCTACGCCAATGCCGCCGGCGAGGAAAACACGGTGCGCATCGTCGGCATCGACGAAACGGATCCCGCGAAGAGCTACGTGAGCTGGATCTCGCCCATCGCGCGCGCGCTCATCAAGGCGCGCGAGGGCGATACGGTGCGGCTGCGCACGCCGGGCGGCGAAGAGGAGATCGACATCGTCGAGGTGCGCTACGAGACGATCCCGATGGCGCCCTTCGAGCCGGTGAAGATCGGCTGGCGGCCGAACTCGTGATGACGATTCGTCGCGGCGCACTCCGCTTCGTCGTGGCCCTCGCCGCGCTCGCCGCGTGGCCCGCGTTCGCTCAGAACTTTCTCTGGCGCGTCGATTCGCTCACCAACCACGCCTGGCTCTTCGGCACCGTGCACGCGGGAAGTCCCGACTGGTATCCCCTCCCCAAGGCGGTCGCCGAGGCGTTCGACGATTCGGCGACGCTGGTGGTCGAGGCGGACATCACCAACCGCGCGGAGATGGATCGCCATGCGCCCTCCATGTCGTATGAGGCGCCCGATACGCTGCGCAACCACGTTCCGCCGCCGGATTACGCGCGCTTCCTGAGGCTCCTCGCGCGCTTCGGCATTCCGGAGGCCGACGCCGCGCGCATGAAGCCCTTCGCCGCCGCATCGCTGCTGGTGCTCGCGGAGTGGACGCGCCAGGGGTTCCTGCCGCAGCTCGGCGTGGATGCCTACTTCCTCGAGCAGGCGAAGCAAAGGAAAAAGCCGGTAGTCGAGCTCGAGGGTGTGGCGACGCAGGCGAAGCTCATGGAGTCCGTGACGCCGGCCGAAGGGATCGAGTTCTTCGAGGGTACGCTCACCGCGCTCGAGGAAGGCTACGCCGCGGAGCAGATCCAGGGCATGGTGCGCGCGTGGCGCATCGGCGACCCGGAGCTGATGCTGCAGGTCGCGCGCCGCTACGACGACAAGGTGAAGGGCGCCGCGCGCTTCGAGGAGAAGTTCGTCTGGTCGCGCCACGACGCGATGGTCGCGAAGATCTCCGATTGGCTCGAAGGCGCCGGCGGGACGCGCTTCATCGCGGTGGGCGCGCTGCATCTCGTGGGCCCCCACGGCCTGGTCGAGATGCTGCGCGCGAAAGGGTATCGAGTGCAGCAGATCTTCGTCGCACCCCAGGGAGAGAAGAAGAATGAATGAGCGAGAGGGCGGCCGCCTGCTGGTGGACCAGCTGGTGGCGCAGGGCGTGGAGCGCGCGTTCACGGTGCCGGGCGAGAGCTTCCTCGCGGCGCTGGACGGCTTCTACGAGGCGCGCGACAAGGTGAAGCTCGTCGTGTGCCGCCACGAGGCGGCCGCGGCCAACATGGCGGAGGCGTACGGCAAGCTCACCAACCAGCCGGGCATCGCCTTCGTCACGCGCGGGCCGGGCGCGACGCACGCGTCCATCGGCGTGCACACCGCGTTCCAGGATTCCACGCCGATGATCCTCTTCGTGGGCGACGTCGGCAGCCGCTTCCGCCATCGCGAGGCCTTCCAGGAGGTGGACTTCGCCGCGATGTTCGCGCCGCTCGCGAAGTGGGCGGTGCGCATCGACGAAGCGGATCGCATTCCGGAGCTGGTGGCGCGCGCTTTCCAGGTCGCCACGTCGGGACGGCGCGGTCCGGTGGTGGTCGCGCTGCCCGAGGACATGCTCACGCAGAAATCGCGTGCCGCCGATGCGAAGCGCCACGTGCCCGCGGAGCCGCATCCCGGCGCGGGCGAGCTGCTTGAATTGCAGCGACTCCTCGGCTCCGCCAAGCGCCCGTTCGTGATCCTCGGCGGCACCGGATGGACCGCGAAGGCCTGCGAGCAGATGCGCCGCTTCATCGAGGCGAACGACCTGCCCGTGGGCTGCGCGTTCCGCTTCCAGGACCTCTTCGACAACCGCAACGAGCACTACGTGGGCGACGTCGGCATCGGCATCAACCCGGTGCTTGCCGAGCGCGTGCGCATGGCCGATGTGCTGCTCGTGGTCGGCGCGCGGCTGGGCGAGATGACGACCAGCGGGTACACGCTGCTCGAAGCGCCGATGCCGCGGCAGAAACTGGTGCACGTGCATCCTTCCGCCGAGGAGATCGGCCGCGTGTACCAGCCCGAGCTCGGCATCGTGTCCTCGATGGCGCCGTTCGCCGCGGCGGTGGCAGCGCTCACGCCGGCGCAGAGCCCGGCATGGAAGGGATCGGCCGCCGAAGCCCATGCGGATTACGTCGCATGGAGCGGGCGGCGCGAAATTCCCGGCAAGGTGCAGATGTGGGACGTGGTCGATTGGCTGAACCAGCACATGCCCGAGGACACGATCTACTGCAACGGCGCGGGCAACTTCGCGACCTGGCTGCATCGTTTCCATCGCTACACCGGATTTCGCACGCAGCTCGCTCCCACCTCGGGCGCGATGGGCTACGGCGTGCCGGCGGCGATCGCGGCGAAGCTCACGCATCCGGAGCGCAAGGTGGTGTGCTTCGCGGGCGACGGCGATTTCCTGATGTGCGGCCAGGAGCTCGCCACCGCCGTGCAGCACGAGGCGCCGATCGTGGTGCTGGTCATCAACAACGGCATGTACGGCACCATCCGCATGCACCAGGAGAAGCACTATCCGGGACGCGTAATGGGCACCACGCTCGTGAACCCGCACTTCGCCGCGTTCGCGCGCTCCTTCGGCGCGGTGGGCGAGATCGTCGAGGACACCGCGCAGTTCGGCCCGGCGATGGAGCGCTGCCTCGCGGCCAACAAGCCCGCGGTGATCGACATCCGCATCGACCCGCAGGCG
>JAICTR010000496.1 GCA_025936275.1 Burkholderiales bacterium | reverse complement strand
GTCGACGAAGGCGCGATGATCGATACCTGGGCGACCGTCGGCTCCTGCGCGCAGATCGGCAGGAACGTGCACCTCTCGGGCGGCGTCGGCATCGGCGGCGTGCTGGAGCCCCTGCAGGCGAATCCCACCATCATCGAGGACCACTGCTTCATCGGCGCGAGGAGCGAGATCGTCGAGGGCGTGATCGTCGGCGAGGGCTCGGTGATCTCGATGGGCGTCTACATCGGGCAGAGCACCAAGATCTACAACCGCGCCACCGGCGAGGTCGCTTACGGCGCCATTCCGCCCGGCAGCGTGGTCGTATCGGGCAGCTTGCCCGGGGGGGATGGCCGGTATAGTCTCTACTGCGCCGTGATCATCAAGCAGGTCGACGCGAAGACCCGCGCCAAGACGGGGATCAACGAATTGCTGAGGGGCGATTGACCGGTAGGTCAAACCTAGGGGCGCACCAATGTTCATCGAGAAACTCCTGCAGCTGATGGCCGAGAAGAAGGCCTCGGACATCTTCATCTCCGCGGGCTCGCCGATCAGCATCAAGATCCAGGGCAACATCATGCCGGTGAATCCCCAGGTGATGGACGGGGAAACCGCGAAGAAGATCGCCTACGAGATGCTCACGCCGCAGCAGATCGAGGCGTTCGAGCGCGACCTCGAGCTCAACTTCTCGAAGCCGATGCCGGGCCTGGGCAACTTCCGCGTGAACATGTTCTGGCAGAAGAGCGCGGTCTCCACGGTGATCCGCTTCGTCACCTCGGACATCCCCAAGATCGCCGACCTCTCGCTCCCGCAGGTGCTCGCGTCGCTGGTGATGGAGAAGCGCGGCCTGATCCTCGTCGTCGGCGCCACCGGCTCGGGCAAGTCCACCACGCTCGCCTCGATGCTCGATTACCGCAACTCGGTCGCGGCGGGCCACATCCTCACCATCGAGGACCCGGTCGAATACGTCTTCACGCCGAAGAAATCGATCTTCAACCAGCGCGAGGTGGGCAACGACACCCGCTCGTTCCACGACGCGCTGCGAAACGCGATGCGCCAGGCGCCCGACTGCATCCTGATCGGCGAGATCCGCGATCTCGAGACGATGCGCATGTCTCTCACCTACGCGCTCTCCGGCCACCTGTGCCTCGCGACGCTGCACGCCAACAACGCCTACCAGGCGATGAACCGCGTGATCAGCTTCTTCCCGCTGGAAGTGCGGCCGATGCTGCTGCAGGACCTCTCGGTCTCGCTCAAGGCGGTGATCTCGCAGCGCCTGGTGAAGACCACCGACGGCAAGCGCGTGCCGGCGGTCGAGGTGCTCCTCAACACGAGGAACATCCAGGAGCTCATCGAGAAGGGGGAGATCACCGAGATCAAGGAGGCGATGGAGAAGAGCATGTCGCCCGGCTCGCAGACCTTCGAGCAGGACCTCTTCCGGCTCGTGCGCCAGGGCAAGATCTCCACCGACGAGGCGCTCGCCAACGCCGACTCCGCGACCAACCTCGGGCTCCTCCTCGGCAACTCCGGGATCATGCCGGCGATGGCCGAGCGCGCGAAGCAGCCTTCCGCGCCCTCGCGCCCCGGCGCGCCGTCCTTCGGCGAGTTCACCATCACCGAGGAATCGGAAGAGCGCCTCTAGCGTCCGCGCATCCTCTGCACGGCGTCCTGGGTCTGGTCCGTCACATAGGCGAAGGCGCCCGCGGCGTCGAGCGCGAGCGAAAGTCGCAGCGAGCGCGCGGCGGCCGACGCCATCCCTTTCGATGCCAGGCCGCAACAAGAGCCGGATACAATGTCGGCGAGGTCCGGACTCGCGGGCCGCGCGGAGAAATCCATGGGCTCCCTTGAAAAGAATCTCGTTCGCTACGCGGCCTGCCACCGCGACCGGCGCAACCTCGCGACGCATTTCGCCGGCATCCCGATGATCGTGCTCGCGGTGGTGATCGCGCTCGCCACGGC
>JAICTR010000459.1 GCA_025936275.1 Burkholderiales bacterium | reverse complement strand
GCGCGCCCGGCCGCGGCGCGAGCCTTCGCCACCTTCCGCGGCGTTGCAGGCGGGTCTTTCGTGGCGCGATCACCTGCGCACATGGGAAGTGAACGACGCGCGACACCTCGCCGGCGATCTCTTTCGCCGCAGGTTCGGGCATGCGATCCCCGATTACCCGCGGCATTTCGTGCTGGTGTATTCGCCGCCCGCCGGCGCCGAAGATACGGTCCCGCGCGTGGTCGCTTACGTGCACCAGCTGGCCTTCGAGGATCTCTACCTGTGTGGCGGCATGTGCGTCGACGAGTCGGCCTACCGGCGCATGCCGCGCACGCTCTTCCGGCAGGTGCGGGACGAAGGCGGACTCGCGACGATCGTGACGCGGGACAGCATGGCGATGCTCGGCGAGAGTCCGGCTTCGTTCGGCCATGTGGGCGAGCCGCGCGCACGGGCCGCGGACCTGCGCACCGGTTTCGTCGACACCGGCCGGGAGCACCTGATGGTGTACTGGCGCCGCGAGCTTGCCGAGGACGAGCGCACGCGCTGCATCGAGCGCGTCGCCGCGCTGGGGCCGTTCTAGCGACAAAAAAAGGGCGCCGATGCCGGCGCC
Source organism: Burkholderiales bacterium (assembly GCA_025936275.1). Lineage (GTDB taxonomy): Bacteria > Pseudomonadota > Gammaproteobacteria > Burkholderiales > Usitatibacteraceae > Usitatibacter. The sequence goes on along the minus strand of JAICTR010000459.1, from coordinate 1,694 downwards.
CTCAACTGTCTGCCCCAACTGCTGTGCCCGCGGAACGCGCGGCACGAGAATGCGACAGCCTTCCGGCGGCGGAAGTTCCCTCAGCGCCCGGGCGCGCCGATGCGGCCCACCGAGGGGATCGTCACGCCGGGCGTGCCGCGCAGGTTCGCCATCAGCGCGCGCGCCGCCATCTCGCCGTCGAGGCCCGTCACCTGCACGACGAAGATGCCGTTCTTCTCGTCGAGCACTTGCGCGGGGTAGCCATCGGCGCGCAGGCGGCTGCGCAGCGCGAGCGCGGTATCGCGCCGCCGGAACTTGCTCGCGATCACGCGCCAGTCGCCGCCCACCTTGGCGGCCGCGCCGTCGCGCGCGATCTCGGTCTCGCGCGTCCAGATCTTCACCTGAGCGGCGTCCACGTGCGCGACCCGCGGCGCGCCCTCGCGCGGCTTCTGGTAGAAATCCAGCGGCTTGTCGAGCGTGACCGGCTGCGACCCTTCGGCCGCGACGCTCACCTTGCCCTCGAGCAGGCAGACGAGGTCGCGCTCGCCGGTCGCCTTGCCCCACACGTCGGTGCCGCGGATGCCGGCGGTGATGGTCGCCACCTTGATCGTGACGTCGCGATGGCGGTGCTTCGCGATCGCGTGCGTCGTGAAACGAAATGCGCCGGCGAGCACCTGCAGCGCCGCGCGAAAGAGGCCACGCTGCTCGATATGCTCGATGCGGAAGCGCGCGTTCTCGCCGAGCTTCACGGTGCTGCCCTCGGCGAGGCGCAGCACCGCGCGCGCGTTTCCTCCGGTGCGCACGGCATCGTTGGCGCGGAGCGCCGTGCCCGGCACCAGCGGCACGCTGTAGCCGCCGCGCTCCAGCCACGCCGGATACTGCACCGCCTCCACGCGCACCGACTGCGCCGCGGCGCTCGCGCAGAAAGACGCGGCGCAAACCGCCGCGACGATCGCCATGCCCTTCATGTGACGCATCCTCCCTCGCGCAAAAATGCCCGAGACTGCACGCCAAATCAAGGGCTTGCCCGGTCGCGCTGCTATAATTCGGGTTTCGCCGGCGCAACGCGCCGCCCGTTGCCGCCCTCATCCATGAATCCGCAATACCAGCCGAAGGCGATCGAGCCCGCCGTGCAGCAGGAGTGGGCCGCGCAGCGCGCCTTCGCCGCGCCCGACGCATCGCCGAAGCCCAAGTACTACTGCGTGTCGATGCTGCCCTACCCCTCGGGGAAGCTGCACATGGGGCACGTGCGCAACTACACGATCAACGACGCGCTCTACCACTACATGCGCATGAAGGGCTTCAACGTCCTCATGCCGATGGGCTGGGATGCGTTCGGGCTCCCCGCGGAGAACGCCGCGATGGCGAACGGCGTGGCGCCCGCGAAGTGGACGCGCGAGAACATCGCGTACATGAAGCGCCAATGCCAGGCGATGGGCTGGGCGATCGACTGGTCGCGCGAGCTCGCCACCTGCGATCCCGCTTACTACCGCTGGAACCAGTGGTTCTTCCTGCGGCTATGGGAAAAGGGCGTCGTCTACAAGAAGACCGGCGTCGTGAACTGGGATCCGGTAGACCAGACGGTGCTCGCCAACGAGCAGGTGATCGACGGTCGCGGCTGGCGCACCGGCGCGCCGGTCGAGAAGCGCGAGATCCCGATGTGGTACATGCGCATCACGCGCTACGCCGACGAGCTGCTCGACTCGCTCGACGGC
>JAICTR010000388.1 GCA_025936275.1 Burkholderiales bacterium | reverse complement strand
CGCGTGCCGGCGGGGCACGAGAACCCGCGCCCGGACGTGTCGCGGCGCGAGGCGGCGCGCCACCAGGAGCACGTGGAGCGGCAGACCGGCCAGCAGTGGCACGGCAACCAGCCCGATCCGCGGCGCGGCAGCGGGCCCGCGGATACCGGCGGCGGCTGATCGCGACCCGCGCTCAGAGCTTCGGGATGCGCAGCGTCTTGCTCACCATGAGCGTCCCGGAGAGCGCATAGAGCAACGCGAGCGGGTGGAGCGTCCAGGGTCCGATGCTCCACTCGCCGCCGTATAGCGACGCGCCGAGGCGGCCCTGCCACGCGGCGAACGCGAGCACGGCGGTGATCACGACGCTCGTCGGGATCGGCGTTCCCTCGAAGTACTTCACCTTCTCGCCGCCTTCGGAGAGCGCCTCCGCGGTGACGTTGTAGCGCGCAAGGCGGCTCACGCCGCAGCACACGAAGTAGGTGAGCACCACCCAGTCCCACGCGCCGCGCATTCCCGCCGCGAAGCCGAGCGCGGCGGGCGCGACGCCGAACGAGATCACGTCGGCGAGGGAATCGAGCTCGCGGCCGAGCACCGAATGCTGGTGGCGCATGCGCGCGATGCGCCCGTCCAGCACGTCGAAGGCGAACGCGGCGGGCGCCATCGCGGCGGCCAGCAGGAAGAGCGACGCCGAATCGGCCGCGACGTAGTGCATCGCCAGGAACACGCCGGCGAGACCGCAGGCCGCGTTGGCGAGCGTGAAGAAATCCGCGAGGTGGAACTCGCGGAGCATCGAGAAATGGCGGGGCCGGTCCACGATTGCGATTCTTGCCGTTATCGCTCCGCGCTACTGTCGGACCAATCCTACATCCCATGCCGCAGCGGCGATCGGCGCACGCGGCCGAAACATTGCGCCGCCGGCCCAGTCGTATCCGGAGGCGTCGAGGCGCCGTTCGACAAGGAGACGACGATGAAAGTGAGCGAAGTAATGACCCGCGACGTGAAGCTCGTATCCCCCGCGCAGTCGATCCGCGACGCGGCGAAGATGATGGCCGAATGCGACGCCGGGGCGCTCCCCGTGGGCGAGAACGACCGGCTGGTGGGCGTGGTCACCGACCGCGACATCGCGATCCGCGCCATCGCCGAGAACAAGGGCCCGGACACGCCGGTGCGCGAGGTGATGACGCCGCAGGTCCTCTACTGCTTCGAGGACGAGACCCTGGAGCACGTCGCCGAGAACATGGGCGAGCAGCAGGTGCGCCGCCTTCCGGTGATGAGCCGCGAGAAGCGCCTGGTGGGCATCGTCTCCATCGGCGACCTCTCGCGCAGCGCCCGGCCCAACACCGCCGGCAAGACCGTCGCCGCCATCTCGCAACCCGGCGGCGAGCACTCCCAGTCGCTGCATTAAAGGGACAGTTAAACCGGGGACAGGCCACTTGTCCCGCGGAGGAGAACGAGCTCTCGCGAGGGCAACGCGTTCTTCTCCGCGGGACAAGTGGTCTGTCCCCGGTTCGACGGGGATGAGGGTGCCCTTTTCCTAGCTGGCGTCCCAGCCGAGACGGCGCGGGCGGCCGAAGAGGACGAGACCCAGCGCCGTGCCGAAGCCCCAGGCGGCGTTGGCGAAGAACGCGAACGCCATCGCGGTGGGCACGCCGCCCGCGGCGAGGGAGAGGCCCTTGATCGGGTCGACGACGAACCACGCGACCGCCGAGAGCACGAACGCGCCGAAGAGCGCGCCGGCGACGAGGAGCGCACCGCCCCACAGTCCCATGAAGAATGCGGCGAAGACCACGCCCCACAGCGCACCCCAGAACACCTGGGACCAGATCTGCGGAATGCCCCACGGCGAGGTGGCGGTGGTGGAGTAGAGCGGATGGTGCCCCGACTGCACCAGGTTCAGGAGCGCGATCGCGCCCTGGTGGAAGATCAGCACCGAGATCGCGCCCGCGATGAGGCCGGTGATGAGCCAACGGCCGCCGGGCGTGATCGCGGCGGGATGGTAGCGAAGCTGATAAGTCGACATGGCGATGCCTCCACTGCGATGACGAAGGGTTGACCGGCGCGCCGACCCGCGCGTTCGTCCCTTTCCGGCTCCATTCGGGCCATGGGGCATCGCATATACTCGCGGCAATTCTCCGGCGAGGAATGCCGATGGCCGCGACCACCCCGGATGCGCAGACCCATGCCGTGCGCGAGCGCCAGCCGCGCGCGCTCACCACGCTCTTCTTCACCGAGATGTGGGAGCGCTTCAGCTATTACGGCATGCGCGCGCTGCTGGTGCTCTACCTCGTGCACGCGCTGGGCTACGAGCGTAGCGATGCGCTCGAGCTCTACGCGACGTACACCGGCCTCGTGTACATCACGCCGATCCTCGGCGGCTACCTCGCCGATCGCTGGCTCGGGCCGCGCAAGGCGATCCTGGTGGGCGGCATCACCATGGCGCTCGGCCACTTCGCCATGGCGTTCGAGCCGCTGCTCTATCTCGCGCTGGGGCTCCTCATCGCCGGCAACGGTTTCTTCAAGCCCAACATCACGACGCTGCTCGGCACCTACTATCGCGAGCGCGACCCGCGGCGCGATCCGGGCTTCACCATCTTCTACATGGGCATCAACCTCGGCGCGTTCTTCTCGCCGCTCGTCGCCGGCACGCTGGGCGAGAAGATCGGCTGGCACTACGGCTTCGCGTCGGCGGGCGTCGGCATGTGCCTGGGGCTCGCGCAATTCGTGATCGGCCACCATCGGCTCGGCGACCACGGCCTTCCGGCGGGCCGCACGCGGCTCGAGCGGCGCGACTGGATGCACGTGATCCTCCTCAGCGCTTCGATGATCCCGCTGGTCTACGCCGTGATCGGCTTCTGGTCGTGGGCGGGACCCGCCTGGCGCTCGCTCTCGTCGCTCGCCCAGCTCGCCACCGCGGCGATCGTCGTCGCGCTGCTGTGGTTCGGCGCGAACCGCTTCACTTCGCGCGAAGCGCGCGCGTCGCAGGCGCCGCTCACGCGCGACGAATGGCAGCGCATCGCCGCGATCT
>JAICTR010000032.1 GCA_025936275.1 Burkholderiales bacterium | reverse complement strand
GACGAAAAAGGGGTCAGGTTCATTTTTTCCGAGGCGGAAAAATGAACCTGACCCCTTTTTCGCTTTTGCGTCTTACGCCGGGATGAACTTCAGCGCGAGCCCGTTGTTGCAATAGCGCTTGCCGGTGGGACGCGGGCCGTCGTCGAAGACGTGCCCCTGGTGGCCGCCGCAGCGCGCGCAGTGGTACTCGGTGCGCGGCAGGATCAGCTTGAAGTCGGTCTTCATCTCCAGGTGGCCGTGGATGTAGTCGTAGAAGCTCGGCCATCCTGTGCCGCTCTCGAACTTGGTGCGCGACTCGAAGAGCGCGAGGTCGCAGCCCGCGCAGGCGAAGGTGCCGTTGCGGTGCTCGGCGAGGAGCGGGCTCGAGCCCGCGCGCTCCGTCGCCTCCTCGCGCAGCACCGCGAAGCGATCCGCCGGCAGGCGCTTGCGCCACTCGTCCTTGGAAAGGTTGAGCTTCTCCACCGCCGCGGCACCCTTCGCCGCCGCGCCCGCGCGCCCGGCCGCGAAGAGCGCCCCGAGCATCGCCACGAATTCACGTCGTTTCATCGTCTCCTCTCGCACTACGCTGCAATGAAACCTCAAGCCGTACCGCCGACCGTGAGCCCCTCGATGCGGATCGTGGGTTGTCCCACGCCCACCGGCACGCTCTGGCCATCCTTGCCGCACATGCCGATGCCCGGGTCGAGGCACATGTCGTTGCCGATCATCGCGACGTGCGTGAGCGCATCGGGTCCGTTGCCGATCAGCGTCGCGCCCTTCACCGGATACTGGATCTGCCCGTCCTCGATCCAGTAGGCCTCGGAGGCGGAGAACACGAACTTGCCGCTCGTGATGTCCACCTCGCCCCCGCCGAAATTCACCGCGTAGAGGCCGCGCTTCACCGATCCGATGATCTCCCGCGGATCCTCGTTCCCGCCCAGCATGAAGGTGTTGGTCATGCGCGGCATCGGGATGCTCGCGTACGACTCGCGACGCCCGTTGCCGGTGGGCGCGACACCCATGAGGCGCGCGTTGAGCCGGTCCTGCAGATAACCGCGGAGGATCCCGTCCTCGATGAGGACGCTGCGCGTGGTCGGATGGCCCTCGTCGTCCACCGAGAGCGAGCCGCGGCGATCGGGGAGCGTGCCGTCGTCGATCACCGTGACGCCGGGCGCCGCCACGCGCTCGCCCACGCGCCCGCTGAAGGCGGAGGTGCCCTTGCGGTTGAAGTCGCCCTCGAGCCCGTGGCCGATCGCCTCGTGCAGCAGGATGCCCGGCCAGCCGGGGCCCAGCACGACGCTCATCACGCCGGCGGGCGCGGGCCGCGACTCGAGGTTCACCAGCGCCTGGCGCACCGCGTCCTCGGCGAGGTGCTTCAGCAGCTCGTCGGTGAAGAAGCCGTAGCCCAGGCGTCCGCCGGCGCCCTGGTGCCCTTGCTCGCGGCGGCCCTGCTGCTCGGCGATCACCGTCACCGACAGATGCACGAGGGGCCGCACGTCGGCGCCGAGGCTGCCGTCGGCGCGCGCGATGAGCACCACGTCGTATTCGCCGGAGAGGCGCCCGATCACCTGCTTCACGCGCGGATCGGCGGCGCGCGCGAAGCGCTCGAGCGTCTCGAGGATGCGCACCTTGGCCGCGTCGTCGAACTGCGCCAGCGGATCGACCGGCGCATACAACGAGTGGCCGGGACGCAGCACCGCCTCGCCTGGCACGCCGCTCCCGCCCTGCGCGGCGATCGCGCGCGTGACGCCCGCCGCGGCCTGCAACGCGTCGGGCGTGATGTCGTCCGCGTACGCGAAGGCGGTCTTCTCGCCCGCGATGACGCGCACGCCCACGCCCTGGTCGATGGAGAAGCTGCCCGACTTGACCTGCCCCTCCTCGAGGGTCCAGCTCTCGGCGCGGTTGTACTGGAAGAAGAGGTCGGCATCGTCGGCGCGATGCGCCAGGATGGTGCCGAAGACCTTGTGGGTCGCGACCTCGTCCACGCCGAACGGCGTGAGCAGGGTCGCCTTCGCGATGTCGAGGGCGCTGGGTCCGGGTCTGGTCACTGTCTGGGCCTCATCTTTTGGATTCGTGCCGCGAACGGAGTCGAACGTGCTACCAATGGCGCACCGTCTTGTGGGCGAGCGCCGGAAGGCTGCGGCGAACCTTCGCTTGGTACGTGGGGTTCACTCCCGCCACCACAACCCCCGAGCCGCGCGCGAGCCGGTCGAGCACCACGCCCCAGGGATCCACGATCATTGTATGACCATGGGTCTCCCGGCCGTTCACGTGGTAGCCGCCCTGCGCCGGCGCGACCACGTACGCGAGGTTCTCGATCGCGCGGGCGCGCACCAGCGTATCCCAATGGGCCTTGCCCGTGGTCTCGGTGAAGGCCGAGGGCACGAAGATCAGGTCCACCTCGCCCATGGCGCGGTAGAGCTCGGGAAAGCGCAGGTCGTAGCAGATGGAGATGCCGAGCTTTCCGTAGGGGGAATCGAGGGTGACCACCTGCGCGCCCGGCTCGATGGTCCGCTCCTCGGTGTAGCGCTCGTTGCCGAGCTCGAAGCCGAAGAGGTGGATCTTGTCGTAGCGTGCGACGCGCCGTCCCTCCTGGTCGTAAACAAGGCAGGCGTTGCGAACCTTCCCGGGCGCGCCCGATTCGAGCGGCACCGAGCCGCCCACGATCCACACGCGATGGCGCTGCGCCTGGGCGGCGAGGAACGCCTGGATCGGGCCGTCGCCGTCCTTCTCGCGCGCGGCGACCTTGTCCGTATCCTGCATGCCCATGATCGCGAAGTACTCGGGGAGCGCGATGATGCGCGCCCCGGTCGCGGCGGCGAGCTCGAGCAGGCGCCCCGCTTCCTGCAGGTTCGCCGCGACGTGCGGGCCGGAGGCCATCTGGATCGCCGCCACGCGGAACATCGATTGCGTGGTGCTCATCGTCTCCCGCAGCGCCTGCGGCGTGGTCGAATTGCGGGTGATGATCATGGCGTGGCTGCGGCCGCCTTGGGCGGCGCGGCGGAGAGGCGCGTGACCTCGGGATTATCCCACGAGCCCGTCACGCGGTACTCGTAAGCCACCACTTTCCCGAAGGGATTGCGCAGGAGCTTCGAGACCAGCAGCGTCGAAAGGCCGAGCACCGGCGTGCCGATGAGGGTCGCGGCGAGCGCGAGGCCCTCGCTCACCTCGGGCACCACCCGCATCGTGAGCGCCTGCGTCTCGGCGGGGAGCGAGACCTCGCCCGCGAGGCTCACGAAAGCCGACGGCCCGCTGATCTCGAAGTCGTCGGTCACCAGCACGCCGCGCGCGACCTTCACGTCGCCGTGGATGCGCTCGAACGCGAAGCCCTCGCTGAAGACGTCGCGGAAATCGAGCAGCGCGCGCCGCGGCAGCGACTGCAGCGAGAGCAGCCCGAGGAGCTTGCCCGCGCCGGGCTCGATCTTCGCGAACTGCCCGCGATGCGCCTCCACCTTGAAGTGCCCGGCGAGGTTGGCGAGCGCGAAGTCGTACGGATACCCGGGCCACACCAGCGTCCCCTCGAGGCTTCCCTCGCCGCGCTTGAGGTAATCGCCATAGTCGAACTGCGCCAGGAGCGCGTTGAGGTTCTGCGCGTCGAGCTTCAGCGCGAGCGTGGTGATCGGGCCCGCGGCGGTGGGGCGCCATCCACCGCTCGAGCTGAACTTCGCGTGCCCGTTCGCGATGTCGAGGCGCTCGATGCGCCATTCGTCGCCCGCGGGCTCGGCCTTGAGCTCGAGGCGGCCCAGCGCGTGGCCGCGGAACTCGAAGCGCTCCGCCGTCACGTCGAGCGCGGGCAGCTCGGTATTCGAGGGTGCCGGGCCCTTGTCTGCGTGCGCGGCCTCCGCGACCGAGAGCCGCGCGAAGCGCGCGGTGAGGCTGCCCTTGCCCGAGGGATTCCACACGATGTCGCCCGCGAGCTGCGGGCTTTGCAGCCGCCCGCGCCACTCGCCCGCCGCGCGCTCGAGCGCCGCGTGCATGTCGGCGTAGTCGTGGTCGAGGTAGCGCACGCGATCGAGCGTGAGGTCGAGACCGCGCAGCTCGAAGCCGCGGCGCCCCGCCGGGTCCGCGGTGTCCGGCGGCGCGTTGGCGGCGGGCGGAAACACCCCGCGCCACGCATCCACGTCGAGCGCCTCGAGCCGGCCGTAGAGCCACACGCCCTCGCGCACCGGCACATCCGCGACCGGCACGCCGAAGGCGAGCGCCACGTTCCACCGCTGCGAGTTTTCCTTCACCTCGCGTGCCAGGCGCGCCTCGATGCCGCCGGCCAGCGCGACGTGCGCGACCTCGCCCGGCGCCGCGAGCCGCGCGATGGAAACCTCGATCGGCCGCGCCTGCGCGGCCGCCTTCGCGAACGGCGCGGGCAGCTCGACCGCGAGGCCCTTCAGGTCCGAGGCCACGGTGAGCTCGGTGCCGCCGCGGTCGGAGAGGATGCGTGCGTTCCATGCGGCCGCGCCCTTCAGGCGCCGCGCCGCCGCCTCGGGAATGAAGCGCGCGAGCGCCGCGGCATCGATGCGCGAGTCGATGGTGGTGAGCACGCGCCCGTCCGCCTGCGTCGCGATCGCGAGGCGCGCCGGCGCGCCGAAGAGCGTGCCCGCGATCGCGGGCGCGCTCACGCCATCCTGCGTGAAGCCGAGGTGGCCGGTGACGTCGTGCAGCGCGAGGTCCGTGCCGACGCTCGCGCTCGCGTGGTCGAACTCGTAGTCGCCGGCGACCTGCACGCGCGCATTGCCGCCGAGCGGATAGGCGATGTGGAGCTTCAGGCGTCCTGGCCCCTCGATCGCGATGGCGCGCGTGAACGCTCCGGGACCGTTCACCAGCGGCGATTCGCGCAGGAACCGCACGCCGTCCGCGCCGCTCGTGTCGAACTCGCCGTCGATCGCGACCACCGGCGGTTGCGCGCGCGTATCGGCGATCACCGCGCTCAGGCCGCTCGCGCGGCTCTGGAAGATCGTCGCCTGCGCGGCGCGGATCTCGACGCGCCGGTTCTCGAAGCGGAAGCTGCCCTCGATGTCGTCCACCGACGGCCAGTCGGGGTGGTACTGGAGGCGCCCGCCGTGGATGTCGCCTTCGACGAGGAAACGGCCGTCGCTGCCATCGCCGAAGGGAAAATGCCAGAGGTCGCCCTTGAGCGCGAAGGCGACGTGCGAGCTGGTGCCGGCCTGCACGGCGCGCTCGAGCCAGCCGCGCACGGCGGCGAGCGGGTTCGGAAGGTAGTTCGCGACGCGGCTCGCCGCGGCTCGCGTGAGGGTGCCGTGCAGGTCCACATAACCCGGCGAGTGCTGCGGCGAATCGGGGAGCGCGCGCCAGCTCCCGGCGAGCTCGCCCTCGGCATCGGCGTTGGAGAAACGCATCTCGGCGATGTCCACGCGCAGCGCCCCCGCCTCGTGGGCCCAGGTCGCGCGGGCGTGCAGCGAATCGAAGGCGATCGGCGCGCGGAATACGCGCGCGAGGGCGAGGCTCGCGCCGCGGCCCTCGAGCGTGATCGTGCCGCCCGCCTCGCTGCCCTCGAGGCTTCCGGAAAGCCCCGCGACACCCGGCCACGCGTCGACGGCATTCACCGCGAGATCCTCGAAGCGCCCTTTCACCCGATAGCTTCGCGCGCGCCCCGCGTCCTCGCCGTCCCACGTGAGCGCCGCCTGCAGCAGGCGCCCGCGCGGCGCGAAGCGGTCGAGCTGGCCCTTGATGTCGCGCGGCACCGGGAAGTAATCGATGAGGGTCGCGGCGATCTTGAGGTCGATGCCGTCCGCATGCACCTCGACGTGCGGCGGCTTGCCCCCGCTCGCGGTGCGCACCAGCGAGAAATCGCCGGGCCGCGCCTCGGCGCCGTTGGGAAGCCGGAAGCGCAGCCCCGCGGTGCGCAGCGAGAACCCGCCGGGCTCGGCACGGTAGGTGGCGCGCACCGAGATCGCGGCGAGCGTGAGCGGGAGGCTGTCCTGCGCGAGCTGCGCGGTCGCATCGCGCATGCGCACGTCCGCGACCATCCCGGTCAGCGTGTTGTCGGCGAGCGTCGCCCAGACGCGCAGGCTGCCCACGCCGCTGCGCAGCGACTCGGGCACCGGCAGGTGCGAGCGCAAGCCGCCGAGGTCCGTATCGAGGGCCTCGCCGAAGACCGTCCCCGAGGCGTGCCAGCGCGAGGCGCTCCGCGCGAGCTTGAGGTCGGCACGCACGTCGATGCGCCCGGAGAGGTTCGCCGGCGGCAGCGCGGTGAAGGCCGCGTGATGCCGGCCGAGGCGCCGGCGCACCGCGATCTGCACCTCGGTGAGCCGCACCTCGGGCGCGCCGGTGAGCTCGTCGCGCCAGGTGAGCGTCGCATCGTGGATCGCGAGGCGGCGCTGCGCGAGGAGCCACTGGCCGAAGGCGCCGTCGTCTTCCCCGCCCCCCGGGCGATCGAGCGGCTTGTCGGCGAGATACACGAGGCCATCGGTGCCGCGCCGCAGCACGAGCTGCGGCCGGTAGAAATCCACGTCGTGGAAGCGCAGCCGCCCGCGGAAAAGCGCCCACCAGGAGAGCGTCACCTCGGCGCGCTGCAGCGAGAGCGCGACGCGTCCCTGGCGGTCGGCGAGCTCGAACCCTTCCAGCGCGACACGCGGACGCAACCCCTCCCAGCCGCCGTGGATCGAGGCCGCCTTCACCGCCATGCCGGAGGCGCGCTCGATGGACGAGACGATGAGCCCGCGATAGCGATCGGCGTGCGGCAGCGCGTCGTAGCGCAGCCACAGCACGAGCGCGGCGAAAGCGAGGAGGAGGAACGCGACGGCGCCCGCCGCGACGCGGAGAAGGATGCGCGGGATGGCCTTGATGCTGCGTTCCTCGGGCGTGCGGAGTTTGTGCGTTATTGTAGCGTCAATGATGGAATCGCCCGCCGCGCCCGTGCGCGCGGCCCTCGATCGAACGCTGCGCCTGTCCCGCTACGTCGCGCGCGTGGACGGCGCCCGCCCGGCCCTCCTCGAGGAGATCGAAGCGCGCGGCGCCCGTGCCTGGTCCCGAGAGGAGATGCGCGCCGCCCTGGAGGGCGACGGCGAGGCGCTCGGCGCGCGCCTGCGCCGGCTGCGCGAGCGCGTGATGGTGACGCTCGCGCACCGCGATCTCAACGGCCTCGCGCCGCTGGACGAAGTGTTCGCGACCATGACCGCGCTCGCCGAGGAGTCGATCGGCGCGGCGGCGCTCGAGGCGCACCGGCGCAGCGCCGCTTCCCACGGCGAGCCCGCGAACGGCGCGCGGCTCATCGTCGCGGCGCTCGGCAAGCTCGGCGGCGGCGAGCTCAACGTCTCCTCCGACGTGGACCTGGTGTTCCTCTATCCGGCCGAGGGCGAGACCACGGGCGAGCGCCCGCTCGCGCATTCGGCGTTCTTCGCCGCGGTCGGGCGCGCGCTGATCGCGCTCCTCTCCGACGTGACGCAGGACGGGCAGGCGTTTCGCGTCGACATGCGCCTGCGTCCGTTCGGCGACAGCGGCCCGCTCGCGACGTCGCTTGCCTCGCTCGAGGACTACTTCATCGCCCATGCGCGCCCGTGGGAACGCTACGCGTGGCTCAAGGCGCGCGTGGTCGCGGGACCGGCCGAGGGCGTGCGCGAGCGGGTCGACCCCTTCGTCTACCGGCGCTACCTCGACTACGGGATGCTCGACGCGATGCGCGAGCTGCACGCGCGCATCTACGAAGCGGCGATCCGCAAGCGCAAGACCGACGACATCAAGGTGGGCGCGGGCGGGATCCGCGAGGTGGAGTTCGCGGCGCAGCTCTTCCAGATGGTGCGCGGCGGGCGCGACGCGATCCTGCGCACGACCTCGACGCGCGCGGCGCTCGCGGCGATCGGCGAGCGCGGGCTGGTGGAGCCCGAGCGGGTCGCCGCGCTGAACGAGGCATACGCCTTCCTGCGCCGGCTCGAGCACCGATTGCAGTACTACGACGACCAGCAGACGCAGGCCCTGCCGCGCTCCGAGGAGCACCGCGCGCTGATCGCCGAGGCCATGGATTGCACCGGATGGGAGGCGCTCGTGGCGGCGCTCGACGCGCATCGCGCCAAGGTGCAGGCGGCGTTCAACGCGCTCTTCGAGGCCCCGCCCGAGCACGCGCGCGCGGCGAGCCTCGCGGCGTGGCTCTTCGATCCGCAGGCGAGCGCGGATCCCGAGGGGCTCGCGGGCGACCTCGCCGAGGCCGGCATCGCCGACGCGCAGCCGGTCGCGCGGCGGCTCGTGGAGTTCACGCGCTCGCGACGCTACCGCGCGCTTTCCGCCGGCATCCGCGCCAGGGCCGAGCAGCTCCTGCCGCTGGTGGTCGCGGCGCTCGCGCGCGAGGGCGGCCGCGAGGCGACCGCGGCGCGCCTGCTGGACCTCCTCGAGGCGATCGGCGGGCGCGAGGCGTACTACGCGCTCCTCCTCGAGCAGCCGCAGGTGCTCGCGCGCGCGGCGCGGCTCGCGGCGCAGAGCGCCTGGGCGGCGCGGCTCCTCGCGCGCCACCCGATCCTCCTCGACGAGCTCACGCGCACCGCGGCGAGCTTCACCGCCACCGACTGGAGCGCGGAGCGCGCCTCGCTCGGCGCCGAGTGCGCGGAGCTGCAAGGCGACGTCGAGCGCCTCCTCGACCACCTGCGCCATTACAAGCAGCGCCAGATGCTGCGCTTCACCATCGCCGACCTGGAGGGCGAGCTGCCGGTGATGGCGCTCTCCGACGAGCTCACCGCGCTCGCCGACACGATCCTCGACGTGGTGCTCGCCGAGGCGGTGAAGTCGGTGGGCATGACCCTCACCCCGGCCCTCTCCCAGGGGAAAGGGAGCCCTGTGACGGGCTTCTGCATCGTCGCCTACGGCAAGCTCGGCGCGAAGGAGCTGGGCTACGGCTCCGACCTCGACGTGATCTTCCTGCACGACGAGACCGCCATGGCGGCGCCGGAGAAGCTCGCGCGCGCCGCGCAGCGCGTGAACACCTGGCTCACCAGCTTCACCGCGGCGGGCGTGCTCTACGAGACGGACCTCAGGCTGCGGCCCGACGGCGCGGCGGGGCTGCTGGTGAGCTCGCTCGCCTCGTTCGCCGAGTACCAGCGCACGCGCGCATGGACCTGGGAGCATCAGGCGCTCACGCGCGCGCGCGCCTGCGCCGGCGATCGCACGCTCGGCGAGCGCTTCGAGCGCCTGCGCGGCGAGATCCTCGCCGTCCCGCGCGAGCCGGCGAAGCTCTACGCGGACATCGTCGCGATGCGGGGCAAGATGCGCGCCGAGCAGAAATCGGCGCAGGACCTGAAGCATGTCGAAGGAGGCGTGATCGACCTCGAGTTCTGCGTGCAGGCGCTGGTGCTCGCGTACGCATCGCGCTTCGCGGAGCTCGCCGAGAACAAGGGCAACCACACGCTGCTCAATCGCGCCGCGGAACGCGGGCTGGTGGAAACCGGCGTCGCCGCGGCCGCCGCGGACGCCTACCTCGCGATGCGGCGCAGGATCCACCAGGCGGCGTTGAACGACGAGGAGACGGTGCGCCTCGCCGAGGGCGAGCTCGCGGCGGAGCGCGAGGCGGTGCGCCGCCTCTGGCGCGCGATCTTCGGCTAGCGCGCGGCGGGCCGGACCGCTTCCTGCAGCGGCCCCATCAGGCGGTGGATCTTCATCCGCCCCTTGCCCTTGATCTCGACTTCCTGGCCCTCGGCGAAGCGGAAGCGGTGCTGCAGCCGGCGGTACGACGTGAGGTCCACCTGCGTGACCCCGGCCGGCGCATCGCCCGCGAGGCGGAAGGCGACGTTCACGGTGTCGCCCCACATGTCGTAGATGAACTTCTTCTTGCCGATCACGCCCGCCACGACGGGCCCGGTCCCCACGCCGATGCGGATCTCGATCTTGGCGCCGGTGCGGCGGCGGTATTCCTCGATCTTCTGCTGCATGTCGAGCGCGAGGTGCGCGACCGCGTCGGCATAGTGGATCTGCGCGCCGGTCTCGAGCCCCGCGGCCGCCATGTACGCATCGCCGATGGTCTTGATCTTGTCCACGCGGTAGCGGTCGGCGAGGTCATCGAAGATCGAGAACACGTCGTTCAGGATCTTCACCGTCTCCACCGGCGAGAGCTCCTCGGTCATGCGCGTGAAGCCGACGATGTCGGCCACCAGCACCGTGACGTCCGCATGGCCCTGCGCGATGTTCACCTCGTTTCGCTTCAGGCGGTCGGCGATCGCGGGCGGGAGGATGTTCAGCAGCAGCCGCTCGCTGCGGTCGCGCTCCAGGCGGATCTCCTCGTGCGAGGCGTCCACGAGCGCGCGCAGCTTCTGCTTCTCGTTCGCGAAGTACCACAGCAGCGAGTAGATCATCACCGAGATCGCGGCGAAGTTGAGCACGAAGAACACCGCCACGGTCTGCAGGTCGAAGCGCTGCACGGTGCCCGAGAGCATGTAGTCGAACACGCCCGCCATCACCGTCATGAAGAGCCAGGCGAAGAACCACGGCATCGACTGGCGCGTGCCGAGCACGGTCACGGCGCCCACCGGCGCCATGAGGCCCCACAGGCTCACGCCCGAGGAGTTCACGAAGTTGCCGATCGCCCACTGCATCGCGAACGGCGTGAAGAGGATCAGCGCGAGCTGCAGGACGGCGAACGCGTAGACGCGCCTGAGCTTCCAGTACAGCGTGATGGTGATGAAGGAGAGGCCCTGGAAGATGAGCGGGATCGCGGTGGAATACTGGTAGCCCATGCTCCAGTACACGGCGAGCCAGAGCGCCGCCGCGCACATCATGAAGCCGGTCGTGAGCATCAGCATGTCGCCGGAGAGCTTCTCCTCCGGCGTGAGGGGCCTTTCCGGCGCCCTTGCCTCCGCTGACGCGGCGGCCGCCCTGCTCGACGGATCGGCGTCCATCCTGGCGCGACTCCCCCTCTTCTTGTTCACGACGGAAAACCTGCGCGGGATTATGGCACAGGCATTCCCCGTCCCGCAGTGCGATCGCGCACAGCGACGCGGCGGAAACCGCCCGGTTTTCGGCTAGAATTCTTCCTTCCCCGCATCGCTTCTCGGAGCGCCTTCCATGTCGATGGCAGACCGCGACGGCTTCATCTGGTACGACGGCAAGCTCGTGCCATGGCGCGAAGCCACCACGCACGTGCTCACGCACTCGCTGCACTACGGCCTCGCCGTGTTCGAGGGGGTCCGCGCGTACCGGACCGAGTCGCTCGGCACCGCCATCTTCCGGTTGAAGGAGCACACCGACCGGCTGTTCAACTCCGCCAAGATCTACATGATGGAGCTGCCGTTCGGGAAAGAGGACCTGATGGCCGCGCAGAAGGAAGTGGTGCGCGCCAACAAGCTCGAAAGCGGCTACCTGCGGCCGATCGCGTTCTACGGCTCGGAGAAGATGGGCGTCTCGCCGCTCGGCGCGCGGGTGCACATCGCGGTCGCCGCGTGGCCCTGGGGCGCGTACCTCGGCGAGGAAGGCCTCAAGCGCGGCATCCGCGTGAAGACCTCCTCCTTCGCGCGCCACCACGTGAACGCCACCATGGCGCGCGCCAAGCTCGCGAGCACCTACGCCAACTCGATCCTCGCCAACCTCGAGGCGACTCAGGAAGGCTACGACGAGGGCCTGCTGCTCGACACCGACGGCTTCGTGGCCGAAGGTCCGGGCGAGAACCTCTTCATCGTGAAGGATGGGCGCGTCTACACGCCGCAGCTCACCACGGCGCTGGACGGCATCACGTGGCGCAGCATCCAGTCGATCTGCGCCGACCTCGGCATCGCCGTGGAGAAGACCAAGATCACGCGCGACGACGTCTACATCGCCGACGAGGCGTTCTTCACCGGCACCGCGGCGGAAGTGACGCCGATCCGCGAGCTCGACCGGCGCGTGATCGGCGCGGGTTCGCGCGGGCCCGTGACCGAGCGCATCCAGACCGCGTTCTTCGACATCGTGAACGGCCGCAACCCCAAGTACCGCCACTGGCTCACGCCGGTGCAGACCGAAAATGTCGCTGCCGTCCGAGCTTGACCGCAAGTTCGTCGAGGTGACGGCGGCCGACCTGCCGCTGCACTGCCCGCTTCCCTCGCAGAAGCTGTGGAACACGCACCCGCGCGTGTTCCTGCCGGTCGAGATGACCAAGCAGGCGCGCTGCCCGTACTGCGGCACGCTGTACAAATTGGTCGGCGAAGCGCCCTCTCATTGACGTCATTCCCGCGCAAGCGGGAACCCACAGCATGCGCACCTTGGTCGTCGGCCCGTCCTGGATCGGGGACGCGGTCATGTCGCACGCGCTCGTCGCGCGGCTGAAGGCCCGCGACCCCGCGCTCGCCATCGACGTGCTCGCACCGCCCTGGGCGCTGCCGATCTATCGCCGGATGCCGCAGGTGGAGCGCGCCATCGCGCTGCCCTTCGGCCATGGCGATCTCGCGCTCGGGGCGCGGCGCGCGTTCGCGCGCACGCTCCCTCGGTACGAGCACGCGGTGGTGCTCCCCAATAGCTGGAAATCCGCGCTGATCCCCTGGCACGCAGGGATCGCGCGCCGCACCGGCTATCGCGGCGAGATGCGCTACGGGTTGCTCAACGACCTGCGCCGGCTCGACAAGGCAGCGCTGCCGCGTCTCGTGGATCGCTATGCCGCGCTCGCACAGCCCGCGGGTGAGTCCCTGCAACGGCCGGTGCCCGAGCCGCG
>JAICTR010000195.1 GCA_025936275.1 Burkholderiales bacterium | reverse complement strand
GGCGCGCCGGATTCGAGCGCGCGCACCTTGTCGTCGCGCAGGCGCCGCGAGATCTCGGGCTGCAGCAGCGAGTACGTGCCGGCCGAACCGCAGCACAGGTGCGCGTCGGGAACCGGCGCCAGGGTGAAACCCGCGTCGCGCAGGATCGATTCGGCGATGCCGTTCAGGCGCAGGCCGTGTTGCAGCGTGCACGGCGAATGGAACGCGACCAAGGGCGGCTTCGCCTCCGGCACGGCGAGCGAGGCGAGCCGTTCGCGCTCGGCCGCGACCACCTCGGAAATGTCGCGCGCCATGGCGGAAATGCGGTGCGCGCGCTCCGCGTAGCGCTCGTCGCCGCGCAGGAGGTGCGCGTAGTCCTTCACCATCGTGCCGCAGCCGCTCGCGGTGAAGACGATCGCCTCGGCGCCCGCTTCGACCTCCGGCCACCACGCATCGATGTTGGCCCGTACGTAATCGAGCGCATCGCGTTGGTAGTCGAGGTGGAACGGAACCGCGCCGCAGCAGCCGGCTTCGGCGACCTCCACCAGCGAGATCCCCACGCGGTCGAGCACGCGCGCGGCCGCGGCGTTGATCGAGGGCGCCATCGAAGGCTGCACGCACCCGGCGAGCACCACCATGCGGCGCGCGTGGCGCGGCGCAGGCCATGGCGCGGCGGGCCGCGGCGCCGGGATGCGGCGCGCGAGCGCGCGCGGCAGGAGCGGCCGCACGGCGCGCCCGAGCGCGAGCGCCGCGCCGAAGAGGCGCCGTTTGGGGAGCGTGCGCGCGAGGAACCACCGCTGCAGCCGATCGAGAGGCGAGCGCGCGACCTTCTCCCGCACCACCGCGCGCCCGATGTCGACGAGCCGCCCGTACTCGACGCCCGAAGGGCACGTGGTCTCGCACGCGCGGCAGGTGAGGCAGCGGTCGAGGTGCAGCTGCGTGCGCCGCGTGACGGGGGCGCCCTCGAGCATCTGCTTCATGAGGTAGATGCGCCCGCGCGGGCTGTCGAGCTCGTCGCCCAGCACGTTGTACGTGGGGCAGGTGGCGAGGCAAAAGCCGCAATGCACGCAGCGGCGCAGGATCGAATCGGCTTCCTCGCCCTCGGGCGTGGCGCGGATCCATTCGGCGAGTCGGGTTTGCATCGCGTCTAGAAGTCGTACATGCGGCCGGGATTGAGGATGCCCGCGGGATCGAACGCCGCCTTGAGCCGCCGGTGGATCTTGAGGATCGCGGGCGCGAGCGGTTGAAAGGCCCCGGCGCGCTTGTCGGGCGCGCTGAAAAGCGTCGCGTGGCCGCCCGCTTCCTGCGCCGCCCGGCGAAGGGCCGCCGCATCGAGCTCGCCGCGCAGCCAGCGCAATCCGCCGCCCCAGTCGACGAGTTGCGCGTGCTCCGGAAGCAGCGGCGGCGTGGTCTGCGCCACCGACAGGCGCCACAGCGGCGCGCCGCCCGAGAAGAACGCGAGCCGCTGGTCGCGGAGCGCCTCCCAATACGCGCCGCCGCCGGGATCTTCCTCGCCGCCCATCTTCGCGCGCGCGGCGGCGATCGCGGGCGGCGCGCCGGAAAGGCGCACGCGCAGCACGCCCGCTTCCCAGGCCGCGGCGGAAAGGGGCAGCGGCTTGCCGGCCCAATGGTTCGCCTTCTCGATCGCGGCCGCCTGCGCGACGGCGAAGGCGAGCGTCACCTCGCTCGCCGGCCGCGGCAGCACCTTGAACGAGACCTCGGTGATCACGCCGAGCGTGCCGAGCGCGCCCGCCATGAGCCGCGAGACATCGTAGCCGGCGACGTTCTTGATCACGCGCCCGCCGAACGCGAGCGCCTCACCGCGGCCGTTCACGATGCGCGTGCCGAGCACGAAGTCCCGCACCGCTCCCGCATAGGGACGGCGCGGTCCGGATAGTCCGCTCGCGACGACGCCGCCGATGGTGGCCGCCGAAGGCGAGCCGGCGAAATGCGGCGGATCGAAAGGCAGCATCTGGCGCTCGGCGGCGAGCGCGCGCTCGACTTCCTCGAGCGGCGTGCCGGCGCGCACGGTGAGCACCAGCTCCTTGGGCTCGTAGGCGACGATGCCCGAATGCGCGCCCATCTCGAGGACATCGTCGCCGCGCGGCGCGTTGCCGTAGAAGTCCTTGGTGCCGCCGCCGCGCACACGCAGCGTGCGCCGCGCCTCGGCGCTCGCCTTGATGCGCTCGCAAAGGGCGGAGACGAACGGATCGGCCATGTCAGAAGCGCGGAATGTCGGCGCGTGGGATGCGGCCCGCCTCGACCCGCATGCCGCGCCACTCGGTGCAGCGGCGCAACGTGGGCACCGCCTTGCCGGGATTGAGGATGCCGGCGGGATCGAACGCCGCCTTCACCGCGTGGAACGCCTCGATCTCGGCGGAACTGAACTGCACGCACATCTGCCGCAGCTTCTCGATGCCGACGCCGTGCTCGCCGGTGATGGTGCCGCCCACCTCGACGCACGCCTCGAGGATCCGCCCGCCGAGCTCCTCGCCGCGCTCGAGGTCGCCGGGCTTGTTCGCGTCGTAGAAGATGCACGGATGGATGTTGCCGTCGCCTGCATGGAAGACGTTGCCCACCATGAGCCCGTACTCCGCCGCGAGCGCGTACACGCGGTCGAGGATGTCGGGCAGGCAGCGGCGCGGGATGGTGCCGTCGATGGTGTAGAAATCGGGAAGGATCGTCGCGAGCGCGGTGAACGCGCCCTTGCGCGACCGCCACAGGCGCTCGCGCTCCGCGGCATCGGCCGCGACGCGCACCTCGGTCGCGCCGCAGCGCTCGAGGATCGCGCGCACCGCGTCCGACGCATCGAGCGCCTCGGCGGTGCAGCCATCGACCTCCGCGAGCAGCAGCGCCTCGGCGCCCAGCGGAAAGCCCAGCTTCATGAAGCGCTCGCAGGCCTCGATCACCACGCGGTCCATCATCTCGAGCGCCGCCGGGACGATGCCCGCGCCGATGATCTCGCCCACCGCCTGCGCCGCCTGCCGCACCGAGGGAAAGGCCGCGAGGAGCGTCTGCGTCGATTCCGGAAGCGGCACGAGGCGCACCGCGATCCTGGTGATCACGCCGAGGTTTCCTTCGCTCCCGGTGAGCAGCGCGAGGAGGTCGAAGCCCGGCGCGTCGAGCGCGAGGCCGCCCGCGTCGATCGCGTCTCCGTCGGCGTCGAGCGCGCGCACCGCGAGGAGGTTGTGCGTGGTGAGGCCGTACTTCAGGCAATGCACGCCGCCGGAGTTCTCCGCCACGTTGCCGCCGATCGAGCACACCGACTGGCTCGAGGGATCCGGCGCGTAGAAGAGCCCCGCGGGCGCCGCCGCTTCCGAGACGCGCACGTTGCGCACGCCCGGCTCGACCCACGCGAGGCGCGCGTGCGCATCGATCGCGAGGATCGCCTTCATGCGCGTCATCACCAGGAGCACGCCGTCGCTGCGCGGAATCGCGCCGCCGGAGATGCCGGTGCCCGCGCCGCGCGTGACGACCGGCACGCCGAGCTCGCGGCAGGCGTTCACCACGTCGCGCGCCTGCGCCTCGTCCTCCGGCAACACCGCGAGCATCGGCGTCTCGCGGTGCGCGATGAAGGCATCGGTCTCGAAGGGACGCAAGCCTTCCTCGTCGGCGACGATGGCGAGCGGCGGACGCACGGCACGCAGGCGAGCCAGCACGCGAGCGCGCGAATCGGCGGTGGCGGCGCGGGCGTCGTCGAACGATTCCATCGCGCGCGCGGCCATCAGAAGCGCGGCAGCTCGGGGTGCGGCAGGGCGCCCGCCTTCACCCGCATCGCGCCGTACTCGGCGCAGCGCGCGAGGAGCGGGATGGCCTTGCCCGGATTGAGCAGCCCCTCCGGATCGAACGCGGCCTTGATCGCATGGAACTGCGCGAGCTCGGCCGCGCCGAACTGCACGCACATCTGGTTGATCTTCTCGATGCCGACGCCGTGCTCGCCGGTGATGGTGCCGCCCACCGCGATGCACAGCTCGAGGATGTCCGCGGCGAAGCGTTCGGTCTTCTCCAACTCGCCCGGCATGTTGGCATCGTAGAGGATCAGCGGATGCAGGTTGCCGTCGCCCGCATGGAACACGTTGGCGCAGCGCAGGCCGTATCGCGCCGAGAGCTCCTCGATGCGCTTGAGCACCGCCGCGAGCGCGCCGCGCGGGATGGAGCCATCGATGCAGTAGTAATCCGGCGAGATGCGCCCCACCGCGGGAAACGCCGCCTTGCGGCCCGACCAGAAGCGCAGGCGCTCGGCCTCGCTCGCCGAGCAGCGGATGTCGGTCGCGCCGCTCGCGCGCATCACCTCGATCATGCGCTCCGTCTCGTGCGCCACCTCCTCGCGCGTGCCGTCGGATTCGCAGAGCAGGATCGCCTCGGTCTCGAGATCGTAGCCCGCGTGCACGAAGTCCTCCACCGCGCGCGTCGCGAGCCGGTCCATCATCTCGAGGCCCGCGGGGATGATGCCGGCGCCGATCACGTTCGCGACCGCCTCGCCCGCGCTCTCCACGTCGGGGAAGGAGGCCATCACCACCTGCGCGAGCTCGGGCTTCGGGAGCAGCTTCACCGTCACCTCGAGCGTCACCGCGAGCAGGCCCTCCGAGCCGGTCACGAGCGCTAGCAGGTCGTAGCCGGGCGCATCGAGCGCGTCGGCTCCGAGGTCGATCGCCTCGCCCTCGATGGTGATCGCATGCACGCGCATCACGTTGTGCACGGTGAGCCCGTACTTGAGGCAGTGCACGCCGCCCGAGTTCTCCGCGACGTTGCCGCCGATGGAGCACGCGATCTGGCTCGAGGGGTCGGGCGCGTAGTAGAGGCCCAGGGGCGCCACGTGCTGCGAGATCCGCAGGTTGGTGACGCCGGGCTGCACGCGGGCCTTGCGCGCACGCGCGTCCACCTCGACGATGCGGTTGAACTTCGCGAGCGAGAGCAGGATCCCTTCGGGATGCGGCAGCGCGCCACCCGAAAGACCGGTTCCCGAGCCGCGCGCGACCACCGGCACCTTCGCCTCGCGCGCCACCGCGAGCACCGCCGCGACTTGCGCTTCGTCGGCGGGAATCGCCGCGACCAGCGGCGTCGCGCGATAGGCCGAGAGCCCGTCGCATTCGTAGGGCTTGAGGTCCTCGCGATCGAGCAGCACCGATTCGGGCGGCAGCGCACGCGCGAGCCGCTCCGCGACTTCGGCGGCGCGGGATCGGGCGGCATCGTGCGGGGCGGTCTCGGGAAGCGCGCTCATGATCGATGGGTGCGGCGCCGGGAACACGCCGCGAATGCTTTGCCTACAATGATACCGTGACCCTTCGCCTCCTCCTCGACGCGCTCGCGGTGGTGCTCGTGATCGCGGGCCTCGCGGGTACGGTCCTGCCCGTGCTGCCGGGCGCGCTCATGGTGTTCGGCGGGCTCCTGGTCGCCGCCTGGGCCGACGACTTCACGCGCGTGGGCTTCGGCGGCCTCTCGATCATCGCCGCCCTCGGCATCCTCTCGATGGTCGTGGACTTCGCCGGCTCGGTGCTGGGCGCCAAGCGCGTAGGCGCGAGCCCGCAGGCGCTCGTGGGCGCCGCGGTGGGCGCGATCGTGGGCCTCTTCTTCGGCATCCCGGGCCTGGTGTTCGGCCCTTTCGTGGGGGCGGTGCTGGGCGAGCTCGTCGCGCGCGGCGGCCTCATCCGCGCGGGCAAGGTCGGGCTCGGGACCTCGCTCGGCCTGCTGCTCGCCGCGATCGCGAAGTTGATCCTCGCGCTCGCGATGATCGCGACCTTCTTCGCCTTCTACCTCTTCAACCGCTGAAATGGGGTCAGGTTACATTT
>JAICTR010000518.1 GCA_025936275.1 Burkholderiales bacterium | reverse complement strand
GGCGAGGCGCCGGCCGAAGGTGCTGCTGGCAAGCCCGGCGAAAAGGCTGCTCCGAAAGCCGGCGCTGAAAAAGCTCCTGCCGCAGAGAAGGCCGACAAAAAAGACAAGAAGTGATTCGTCTTGTCGTAGGTCTCGGCAACCCGGGGCGCGAATACGAGAGCACCCGCCACAACGCCGGGTATTGGTGGGTGGATGCGATCGCGGATCGCAAGGGCGCGTCGTGGAAGCGTGAAGCGAAGTTCTTCGGCTGGGCGGCGCGCATCGAGGAAGGCGGCCACGATTTCTGGATGCTCAAGCCCGGCACGTACATGAACGAGAGCGGGCGCAGCGTCTCGGCGATGATGCGGTTCTATCGCATCGAGCCGGGCCAGCTTCTCGTGGTGCACGACGAGCTCGACCTTCCGCCCGGCACCGTGAAGCTCAAGAAGGGCGGCGGCACGGGCGGGCACAACGGGCTCACGGATATCGTCGAGGCGATCGGCTCGAAGGATTTCTGGCGGCTTCGGATCGGCATCGGCCATCCGGGGCACAAGGACCTCGTCGCCGACTACGTGCTCGACAAGGCGCGCCGCGCCGAGAAGGACGCGATCGATCCGCCGTTCGAGCGCAGCCTCGACTTGCTGCCGCGCATCGCGAGCGGCCGCATGAACGACGCGATGACGTGGCTGCACACGCCGCCGAAGACGGCGGACGACAAGCCGTCGAAGGACGCCGTCATTCCCGCGAACGCGGGAACCCAGAAAGAGAAAGACCCGAAATGACCTTGCAATGCGGCATCGTCGGCCTGCCCAACGTCGGCAAATCCACGCTCTTCAACGCGCTCACCAAGGCGGGCATCGCCGCGGAGAACTATCCCTTCTGCACCATCGAGCCCAACGTGGGCGTGGTGGAGGTCGCCGACATGCGCCTCGAGAAGCTCGCCGAGATCGCGAAGCCGCAGAAGGTGGTCCCGGCGATCGTGGAGTTCGTGGACATCGCGGGCCTCGTCGCCGGCGCCTCGAAGGGCGAGGGCCTCGGCAACCAGTTCCTCGCCAACATCCGCGAGACCGACGCGATCGCGAACGTGGTGCGCTGCTTCTCCGACGACAACGTGGTGCACGTGGCGGGGAAGGTCGATCCCATCTCCGACATCGAGGTGATCCACACCGAGCTCGCGCTCGCCGACATGTCCACCGTCGAGAAGGCGCACGCGCGCTACGTGAAGCCGGCGCGCGCGGGCGACAAGGAGGCCGCGAAGCTGGTCGCCGTGCTCGAGAAAGTGCAGAAGGCGTTGGACGGCTTGCATCCGGTGCGCGCGTTGGGGCTTTCCGCCGAGGAGCTGGCGTTGCTGAAGCCCCTCGCGCTCCTCACCGCGAAGCCGGCGTTGTACGTCGCCAACGTCGACGAGAAAGGCTTCGAGAACAATCCGCTCCTCGACCGCGTGCGCGAATACGCCGCCGAGGAGGGCGCGCCGGTAGTCGCCATCTGCGCCAAGCTGGAGTCGGAGATCGCGGACCTCTCGGGCGAGGAGAAGCAGGTGTTCCTCGAGGACATGGGCCTCGACGAGCCGGGACTGAACCGCCTGGTGCGCGCGACCTACGACCTCCTCGGCCTGCAGACCTACTTCACGGCGGGCGAAAAGGAAGTGCGCGCCTGGACCGTGCGCAAAGGCGCGAGCGCGCCGCAGGCCGCGGGCGTGATCCACACCGATTTCGAGAAGGGCTTCATCCGCGCCGAG
>JAICTR010000165.1 GCA_025936275.1 Burkholderiales bacterium | reverse complement strand
GGGCTGATCCAGGTGAGGCGCGCGCGCTTCGACCCGGGCGTGCCCGCGAACTCGACCCAGGTGCCGCGCTGCAGGTTGGTCCAGATGCCGGTCCGCGTGAACACGTTGCGCACGGCGCCGCGCTGCGCGCGGAGCCGAATCTCCTCGACATGCACGTCCTCGCCCGGCACCAGCGCGCGCTCGATGGCAGGTGCCGACGCGCGCGCCGGGAGCGGCACCTCGGGAAGCGCCGCCATGCCGCGCAGCCCGGATTTCACCGCGGCCGCGTGGCAATCGACGAGCGCGCCGAGGAACGCATCGCGCGCGGCATCGTCGAGCGATCCGCGGCGCATGCCCTCGACGACGTTCTTCAGCATGCCCGGGAGAATGGCGACCAGCCGCTTGCGATCTTCCGCGTCCGATTTAGGCTCGACGCTCCAGAGGAGCTCGTCCATCGTCGCGACGAGCGACTGCCACGCCGGCGAACGCTCGCCCTCCACGAGGCGCACCGCGGCGAGCGCACGCACCCACACGTCCTCGAGCATCGCACGCACCACGGCCGGCACCCACGGATTGGAATCGATGCGCCGTACGACCTCGTCCTCCGCGCAGGCGCGCGCGATCTCCTCGCGCTCGCGCGCCTCGACCAGCCGCGCGGATCGCTCGACGAGCTCCGCTTCCGCACGCTTGCGCTCCTCGATGAACGCTTCGACGCGCGCGAGCTCCGTTTCGAACAGGGCCAGGTCGGTCTCGAACTCGGCGAGGATGCGTCCGACCACGCCCTCCACCATCGCGAGGCAGCCGCTGTCGGCGCCGTTCGCCTCGTCCACGCCGATCGCGCATTCGGCGAGGCGGTCGATGAGCCTGCGTGCGGGATGCGCCTTCGAGGAAAAGAAGTTCCGGTCGAGCAGTGCCACCTTCAGCGTCGGGATCTGCAGCCGCGCGAGCCACGCCTTCACGCCCGCGGGGATGTGGCGGTCCTCGAAGATGTAGTCGAAGAGCATCGACACGAGGTCGATGGTCATCGCGTCGAGCGCACCCAGCGAGGCGCTTTGCGGCGCGGCGCGGATGCCCTTGAGCACATTCACGGCGGCGCCGTCGCCCTGCGGCTGGCCGCTCGCGCCCTCGCGATGCATGCGCGTGAGCTCGGAAAGGAAGGACGCCGGCACCGCCGCCGCGGGAGCGTTCGTCGGCGCGCCGCCCGCGGGCGCCGATCCGCCGAGCGCCGGCATCGCCGCGCCGAGAAGTTGCGCGAAGGTCGCGAAGACATCCGCCGGTTTTGCCAGGCTCGCCGCACCTTCCGAGGGCTTCGGACGCGGCGGCGTTTCCGGCTTGCGCACGCTCACGCGCACCTCGGGCAGGATCTGGCGCTGCACGAGGTGGGCGTTGAGGTCGCGATAGATGCCTTGCAGCTCGGCCTCCGCATGGCTCTCGAGCTGGCGCAGCAGCGCGAGCTTCACCTTGAAGCCGGCGTCGATCTGCTCGCACGCATTGCGCAGCGCCGCGAACACGGTGGAGGGGCTGAGGGGGTTCGCTTCGTCCTGCAGCCCCGGCCGCTCGAGCAGGAATCCCATGCGCTGGCTCAACGCGAAGAGCTCGCCCTCGCAAGCCGCGCCCAGCTTGCGCGACATCTCGCGCATCGCGATCGATTCCTCGAGCTCCTCGGGCGCCACGAGCGAAAGCTCGTCGGCCCGGGGATCCGAGGCGGCCGCCGGCGATTCGCCGCGCACCTTGCGGTCGAAGAATTCCACGAAGCGCTCGCGAAACTGCGTCTCGATCACGGGCCGCTTCTCGCGTGCCTTGGCGCGCGCGTCGAGATACGCGTTCTGCGCCTCGCGGTCGAGCGCCTTCTCGGCGAGCTCGAAGAGGTCGTCCTCCACGCGATCGAGCATTCCGGCGAGCGCGCGTGTCATGCGGTCGAGCGCAAGCTGCCGGCAATCGGCGAGGACGTCCGCGGATTCGCGCGGCGTGAGGCGCGCTTTGGCGCGCGGATGATCGCCGAGGGCGACGACGTTGTGGTTCGTTTGCGCCATGACGGACCCCTCCGAGGGCAGCGCCTGGAAAGGGGGAACGCACGGACAGGATGCGCGGCCCGGCGAGGACGATGCCCTCGCAGTGATCCTGGCGGTCCCGCTGTCGTAGGGCTTTGCGCCCCTTAGACCGGAGACTTTGCGTCCCCACCTTTCGGTGGGTTTGCCCTGTTGCAGAAATCGTGCGCCGCAATGGCCGGCCGAAAACCGCGGCCGGTTACCGATGTAACTGTCCTACGCGGGCGACTTTGTCGCGACGCCGACGGTGCGTCAATGCCGTCCGTCGGGCGTGGAGCGCCGCGCGTCTCCAAGGGGTGAGCGCTTCCTAGCGTTTATACTTGCGGCCATGACGACCCTGGTATGCGGCTCGCTGGCCTACGACACCATCATGGTGTTCCCCGACCAGTTCAGGAAGCACATCCTTCCCGACCAGATCCACATCCTGAACGCGGCGTTCCTGGTGCCCGACCTGCGGCGCGAATACGGCGGCACGGCGGGAAACATCGGCTACAACCTCAAGCTCCTCGGCGAAGATCCGCTGATCATGGCGACGGTCGGCCACGATTTCGCGCCCTACGAGCAGCGCCTCGCGCAGCTCGGCATCTCGACCCGGCACGTGCTGCGGCTCGACGAGCAGTTCACCGCGCAGGCGTTCATCACCACCGACATCGACGACAACCAGATCACCGCATTCCACCCGGGTGCCATGTCCTTCGCGCACCTGAATCGCGTCGAGGACGCACCCGGCGCGACACTCGCGATCGTGTCGCCCGATGGACGCCAGGGGATGGTCGACCATGCACGCGACCTCGCGGCACGCTCGATTCCGTTCGTGTTCGATCCGGGCCAGGGATTGCCCATGTTCTCGGGCCCGGAGCTGCTGGAGATGTCATCCGGGGCGGCGGCGATCGCGTTGAACGATTACGAAGCGCATGTTGTCGAGCAGAAGACCGGCAAGTCGATCGCGGAGCTCGCGCGCATCGTCGGTGCGGTCGTGGTGACGCGCGGCGCGGAAGGATGCGTCATCGTCACGTCGGATGGAGAAACCCGCATCGCGGCGGTACCCGCGGAGGGCATCGTCGATCCGACCGGTTGCGGCGATGCATTCCGTGCCGGCTTGCTGTACGGCATGGCCCGCGATTGGGGCTGGCGCAAGTCGGCCGAACTCGGCTCGGTGATGGGCGCGATCAAGATCGCCCATCGCGGCGGACAGAACCATCGCCCGGGCCGCGACGCGATCGCGCGGCGCTTCAGGGAAGCATTCGGACAGGCATTGTGAGGAGAGCCCGCGGCATGCCGCGGACGGATCCCGAAGGAGACCAAGCATGAAGCGGTCAAGTGCATGGCTGGTGGCGGCGCTGGGGCTGCTGCTCCTCGGCGGTTGCGCGTACCCGCGCGGCAGCTACGACTACCGCGGCTATCAGGTGATGGGCGAGCAGAGCGTGCGCTTCGGCATCGTCGATTCGGTGCGGCCGGTGAGCATCCATCCGGGCGAAACGGGCGTGGGCACGGCCGGCGGCGCAGTCCTCGGCGGAATCGCGGGAAGCCACGTCGGCGGCGGCAGCGGGCAGGTCGCGGGCGCCGTGGGCGGCGCGATCCTCGGCGGCATCCTCGGCTCGAACATCGAGCGCTCCGCCAACGAGCGCCAGGGCGTCGAGGTCACCGTGCTGCTCGATAACGGCCGCTACATTTCCGTGGTGCAGGAGGCGGACGAGATGTTCCGTCCCGGTGACCGCGTGCGCATTTTGTCCGGCCGCGGCACGACGCGCGTGACCCACTGAGCGGCGGCATCCCGGCGCGCGGCTTCACGACGCGCGCGCTGCGCTGGGCGCGACTGCTGCTGCACGCGCTGCGCGCCGCCTGCATCCTCCGCTTCACCTTTCCGCGCCGCGATCCGCGCGGCCGCCGGCGCCTCGCGCGTTGGTGGGCCCGCGCCCTGCTGCGAATCCTCGGCGTGCGCCTGCGCGTGCACGGGCCGCTGCCGCCCGCGCGCGGCGAGAGCGCGATGATCGCGGCGAACCACATCTCCTGGATCGACATCTTCGCGGTCATGGCGGTGCGCCCGGCGCGCTTCATCGCCAAGAGCGAGATCCGTGGCTGGCCGGTGGCGGGCTGGATCGCCGAGCGCGCGGGCACGCTCTTCGTGCGCCGCACGCGGCGACACGATACGGCACGCATCAACGCACGCGTGCACGATGCGCTCGCCCAGGGCGATTGCATCGGGCTCTTTCCCGAAGGAACCACCACGGAGGGCGACGAGTTGCTGCGCTTCCACACCTCGCTCTTCGAGCCGGCGGTGGCGAACGGCGCGACCATCCATCCCGCGGCGATCCGCTATGAATACGCGGACGGCTCGCCGTGCGGCGCGTTCGCCTACGTGGGCGAGATGACCTTCCTGCAATCGGTCGCGCAGGTGATCGCCGCGCGCGCGGTCATCGCGCGCATCACCTTCGCCGAGCCGATCGAGACGCGAACGAGCGGCGTCGACCGGCGCGAGGCCGCGCGCCTCGCGCACGAGCGCATCGCTAGCCTTCTGGACCTGCGCCGGGCGGGCACTCCACCTGGAACAGCGCACGGTCCTCGAGTCGGACCGCGGTGAGCGCGCGGCCCCACACGCATCCACTATCCAGGCTCAGCAGCTCGGGTCGCAGGCAAACGCCGAGCGCGGACCAGTGGCCGCATACGATCGCGTGATCGCGGCTGGCGCGGCCCGGCATGTCGAACCAGGCGACCAGCCCGGCGCTCGCCTCCCCGGGCTCGCCCTTGAAGCCGAGCGCCATCGAGCCGTCGGGCCGGCACATCCTGAGCCGCGTCATCGCGTTCACGACGGCGCGCCATCGTTGCATCCCCGCAAGGTCCGCGCTCCATCGCGCCGGCTCGTCGCCGTAGAGCCGGGCGAGGAAGTCGCGGTAGTCGGGCGCGCGCAACTGCGCTTCGACTTCGGCCGCGAGACCGGCGGCCTGCGCCACGGTCCACTCCGGAGCGAGGCCCGCGTGCACCAGGGCGAATCCCTGCTCGACGTGGAACAGGGGGCGATGACGCAGCCATTCGAGGAGCGCCGCCCGGTCCGGCGCTTCGAGCACCGCATCGAGCGTGTCGCGCGGGCGCGCACGCTCGACGCCCTCCGCGATGCAGAGCAGATGGATGTCGTGGTTGCCGAGCACGCTCACCGCGCGCTCGCCGAGCCCGTGCACGAAGCGCAGGCAGGCGAGCGAATCCGGCCCGCGGTTCACCAGGTCGCCGACGAACCACAACCGGTCGCGGGTTCGATCGAACGCGATGTGCGCGAGCAGCCGCTCGAGCGGCTCGAAGCAGCCCTGCAGATCGCCGATCGCGTAGGTCGCCATGCCGGTTCCTTCCAAACGAAAAGGGGCGACCTGCGGATCGCCCCTCCTGCCGTCGCTGCTCCGCGCCGCTATTTCGCGGCCGCCACCATGTAATCCACCGCGGCCTTCACGTCCGCATCGGAGAGCGAGGGATTGCCGCCCTTCGGCGGCATGGCGCGCAAGCCATGCAGCGCCGCGTTGTAGAGCGTCTCCTTGCCCGTCGCGATGCGCGGCGCCCACGCCGCCTTGTCGCCGAACTTCGGCGCACCTGCGACACCAGTGCCATGGCAGGCGGTGCACACGCTATCGAACACCTTCTTGCCCGCGCCGTTGCCGGCCTGTGCGGTCTTCTGCGAAGCGGCCGCCGGAGGCGGAATGGCGACCGGCGCGGTGGGCGCGGCCGCGGCGGCAGGTGCGGCGCCCGCATTGGTCATCGCCCCGGGCGCATTGGGATCGATCGCGAGGTGCGCCACGGGCGCGATGCGCTCGGCCACACGTTCCGGCCGCATCGCCGCCTCGTTCTGCCTCGAGCGCGAGCCGTACGCCCCAATGGCGAATTGCGCGAGCAGGATGATCGCGATGATGACGGCCACGGCGCCGATCAGCACGCCGATCGCGACCTTGGCGGGATGCGAATCGATGTTCTCCTCGATGGGACCGGGGTGATGCGGCTCGGACATTGTCTTCCTCGGAAAAGCGGCGGGATGTTGACGCGGAGAAGCGCGATTATAGCCCGTAACGTCGTGGCGACCGCCCGCGCGGTTGGACGGAACCCTTCCAATCCATTTAGAATCCGAGGGATACGCGCCCGTAGCTCAGCTGGATAGAGTACTGCCCTCCGAAGGCAGGGGTCGCACGTTCGAATCGTGTCGGGCGCGCCAGCCTCCTATCGACCGCTCATCGCGGAGATGCTCCCCAACGCGCGCACTTCCCGGAGCCCCGCCTTCTCCCGAGAGCTGCCGCTCGTGAGCGGACATGCCGGCATTTCGCGGCGGATG
The DNA here is from genome assembly GCA_025936275.1 of Burkholderiales bacterium. Lineage (GTDB taxonomy): Bacteria > Pseudomonadota > Gammaproteobacteria > Burkholderiales > Usitatibacteraceae > Usitatibacter. The sequence goes on along the minus strand of JAICTR010000165.1, from coordinate 431 downwards.
CTGGCGTTAGCATCGTCGGCGTTCCTCTTCATCACCCCGTTCTCGAGCAGCGCCGGATGGCGCGGTGTCCTGCTGGGCATGGCCGGGCTCGCGCTCGCGGCGCAGTTGCGCCCGTCGCTCGCGACCCTCACGCGCATGCCCCGCGCGATCGCCTTCTTCGGCGGCGCCTGGCTTGCGCTGTGCGCCGCTTCGCTCACTTGGAGCGTGGACCCCACCTACAGCATCGGCGAGGCCAAGCCGGAGATGTTCTATCCGTTGCTGGCGTTCGTCGTGTTCTTCGTTGCCGCGGCACGCGATGAATCGTCGTGGCCTAAGTGGTGGATAGCGCTCGTCGCGGGCGCGGCGGTCGCATTCGCCGGCACGCTGCTGCAGGATCAGGGACTGCTGCCGTTTGTCCGGCACGAGGTGGACGCGGGTCCGGGGAGCTACTC
>JAICTR010000264.1 GCA_025936275.1 Burkholderiales bacterium | reverse complement strand
GGGAGCGCTACAAGGATTTCAAGGCGCCGATGCACGGGGCGTCGTTCGAGCTGATCGAGATCCCGCACCTGCGGCAATCGGGCAAGAATTCCGCCGACATCCGCATGGTGGTGGACGCGCTCGACCTCTGCTACACCAAGTCGCACGTGGATACGTTCGTCATAGTGAGCGGCGACTCGGACTTCTCGCCGCTGGTGAGCAAGCTGCGCGAGAACGACAAGACCGTGATCGGCGTGGGCGTCAAGAAATCCACCTCCGACCTGCTGGTCGCCACCTGCGACGAGTTCATCTACTACGACGACCTGGTACGCGAGCAGAAATCGCGCCGGCCGGCGCGCAGGAAGCCGGCGAAGAGCGCTCCCACGCCTTCCGGGGAGGGCCGCGCGGAAAGTGTCGTCCACGAGCCCGCCGACAAGGCCCAGGAAGCGCTCGACCTGGTCCTCGAGACGGTGGAGGCGCTCATCGAGGAGCGCGGCGAGGACGAGACCATCTGGGGCTCGATGGTGAAGCAGACGCTGAAGCGCCGCAAACCGGGCTTCAACGAGACCTTCTACGGATTCCGCTCCTTCAACCAGCTCCTCGAGGAAGCGCGCGCGCGCCACCTCGTCGACCTCGAGCGCGACGAGAAATCCGGCGGCTACATCGTGCGCCTCGCCGATTAGGGCGTCGCGCATTTCTCCTCTCCCTCGGGAGAGGGTCGTTTACCGGGGCTTCTCTATCCTTCGATCCGGCACGAACCACAGCGTCGCCACGATCGCATACAGCCCGAGCGCGATCCACGAACGCACGAAGGCGAGCGGAATCGCGACCGCGTAGATCGCGATGGAGATCTTTCCCTTCGCATCGCCATGGATCGATCGCGCGAGTTGCGACCCCTTCCCGTGGATCACGATGAGGCACTGCGTGAGCAGCACGAACGCGAGGGCCGACAGGAGCAGCACCACGCCATAGAGCGCGACCGGCAGCGCCGCGAAGTGGTTCTCGCTCATCCACCCGGTCACGAAGGGCACCAGCGAGAGCCAGAAGAGCAGGTGCAGGTTCGACCAGAGGATGCCGCCGCTCACGTGGTCCACCGCGTGCAGCAGGTGATGGTGGTTGTTCCAGTAGATGCCGACGTAGACGAAGCTCAGCAGGTAGGCGAGGAACACCGGCCACAGCGGCAGGAGCGAGGCCAGGTCCGTGCCGTGCGGCACCTTCATCTCGAGGACCATGATCGTGATGATCACCGCGATCACGCCGTCGCTGAAGGCTTCGAGCCGCGCCTTCGGCATGCCCGTCACTCCGCGATCGCCCCGCAGGTGTCGTTCTCCCAGACCGTGACGCTCGCGGCCGGGATCGCGCTCGCGCGCAATCGCGCGAGGATCCATGCGGCGATCACCTCGCTCGTGGGGTTCTCGAGGCCCGGCACCTCGTTGAGGAAGCGGTGGTCCACCTGCTTCAGGATCGGCGCCATGGCGGCGTCGACGTCCGCGAAATCGCAGACCCAGCCGAGCTTCGGGTCGAGCGGCCCTTCGCACTCGATGCGCACGCGGTAGTTGTGGCCGTGCAGGTTGTGGCAGCGATGCGCCGGCGGCACGTGCGGCAGGCGGTGCGCGGCCTCGAACGTCGCTTCCTTGAAGATCCTCATGGCGGCCGAGCATATCATCGGGGCATGGGCTACAGCGTGAAGGAGATCTTCCACACCCTGCAGGGCGAAGGCGCCCGCGCCGGCACCTCGGCGGTCTTCTGCCGCTTCACCGGATGCAACCTGTGGTCCGGCCGCGAGGAGGATCGCGCGAGCGCGGCCTGCAGGTTCTGCGACACGGATTTCGTGGGCGTCGACGGGCCCGGCGGCGGGCGCTTCGAGCGTGCGGTCGACCTCGCCGGCGCGGTGGATCGCGCATGGCCCGAGGATGCCGATCCCGCGCGCAAGTTCGTCGTGTGCACCGGTGGCGAGCCGCTGCTGCAGCTCGACCGCCCGCTCATCGATGCGTTGCACGCGCGCGGCTTCGCGATCGCGATCGAGACCAACGGCACGCTCGAAGCTCCGCCCGGCATCGATTGGGTGTGCGTGAGCCCCAAGGCGGGTGCGGCGCTGCGCCAGCGCTACGGCGACGAGCTGAAGGTGGTCTACCCGCAGCCGCTCCTCGACCTCGACGACCTCGCGCGCCTCGCCTTCGCGCACTTCTTCATCCAGCCCATGGATGGCGCCGATTACGCGAAGAACCTGCGCCTGGCGATCGAGTTCTGCGAGCGCACCCCGCGCTGGCGCCTGAGCCTGCAGACCCACAAGCTGATCGGGATCCGGTGAAGCTCCCCCTCCCCCTTGGGGGAGGGCCGGGGAGAGGGTCGGGAAAATCACCCTCCGTCCAGCGCCTCTTCGAGCGCGCGCAGCACTCCTTCCATATTGCGCATCACGTCGTTGTTCCAGAAGCGGAGCACGCGATAGCCGTGGGCCTCGAGCCATCGTTCGCTCGGCGTCGCGAGCTTCATTTCCCGCGTGGCTGTCTCCATCGATCTCGATCACGAGACGCGCGGCCTCGCAAAGGAAATCCACGACGAACGCGCCAAGCGGTACCTGGCGGCGAATCTTGCGGTTGCCGAATCGGCCGCCGCGCACGTAGTACCACAGCGCCTGCTCGGGCGGCGTCATGCGACGCCGCAATTGCCTGGCGTGGCTTGCCGTATCCGGCTTGCGAAGGGAAGCGAGGCGGGAGGCGCTGGACATCGTGCGTTCAGAACGCGCGACCGAGCGGCGGCGTGCACGCGACCCTCTCCCCGGCCCTCTCCCAAGGGAGAGGGAGAACTTTGGCGGCGACCCTCTCCCCGGCCCTCTCCCAAGGGGAGGGAGAACTTCGTTTCGCTGCCCGATCCACCCCTGCCATGGCAATTGTGGCCTTGACAATGATTGCCTAGGCAATCACAATGGGCGCTTCCTTCGGGAGGACCCATGACGATCTACGACCCGGCCACGTTCGACATCACCAGCGCCGTGCCGCCGCTCATCGCGCGCGTGCGTGGCGCCTTCATGGCGGCGCTCGACACGCGCCTCGCCGGCTTCGAGGTGAAGGCGGCCGACTATGTCGTGCTCGCCACGATCGCCAACGACAAGGCCGACACCGCCTCCACCGTCTGCTCGATCCTCGCGCACGATCCGGGCGCGATGACGCGCAAGATCGACGCGCTCGAAGCGCGCGGCCTGGTGCGCCGCGTGCGCTCGGCGGAGGATCGCCGCGCCATCAAGCTCGAGCTCACCGCCGAGGGACGCAAGCTCTTCCCCAAGATGCGCGTCGTCGCGATCGCGATGGTGAACGAGATGCTGCGCGGCTTCACCAAGCCGGAAGTGCGCGAGCTCGAAGGCATGCTCAAGCGCATCCTCGCCAACGCGGCCGCGTTGGAGCGCGAAGCGGCGCCGGCCAGGGAGGCGCGCCGGTGAGGCTGATGACGATCGGCCTGACGGCGCTCCTCGCCGCGGGCTGCGCCAGCACCGGCGGCGAGCATCCGGCCGCCTCGCGCGCCGACGCGAACCATCTCGCCGCGGCCAAGTCCCTTGCCGCCGCACCGCTTTCCGATGCGGCCTGGCCCACCGCGCAGTGGTGGGAACGCTACGGCGATCCGCAGCTCGACCGCCTGGTGGACGAAAGCCTGCGGGGAAGCCCCACGCTTCGCATCGCCGATGCGCGCGTGAGGAAGGCGATGGCCGCGGTGGGCGCCGCCAACGCCGCGCGCCGGCCGCACCTCGATGCCAGCGCCAACGCGATGCGCGAGCGCTTCTCCGAGCACTACATCTATCCGCCGCCGCTCGGCGGAAGCTGGGAGACGCCCGCCGACCTCACCGCGACGCTGGGCTACGACCTCGACCTCTGGGGACGCCAGCGCTCGGCCTACGAGGGAGCGCTGGACGAGGCGCACGCGGCGGACGTCGATCGCCACGGCGCGCGCCTGCTCCTCACGACGTCGATCGTGCGCGCCTACATCCGCCTGCAGCAGGCGTTCGACGAGCGCGACATCGCTTCGCGCCTCCTCGACGAGCGGCAGGCGCTGGTGCGCCTGGTCGAGCAGCGCAAGGAATCCGGGCTCGATTCCGCCGTGGAGCTGCGCGAGGCGCAATCGGCGATCCCCGCGGCGCGGGAACGCATCGAGCAGCTCGACGAGACCATCGCGCTCGCGCGAAACCAGCTCGCGGCGCTCGCCGGCGCCGGCCCGGACCGCGGACTCGCGATCGCGCGGCCCGCGATGAAGCCCACCGGCGCCGCCGCGATTCCCACGCGCGTGCCCGCGGACCTCATCGGCCGCCGGCCCGATGTCGTCGCGCAGCGCTGGCGCATCGAGGCCGCGAGCCGCCGGATCGAATCGGCGAAGGCCTCGTTCTACCCGGACGTGAACCTCGCCGCGTTCATCGGCCTGCAGAGCATCGGCCTTTCCGATTTGCTGAAGAGCGGGAGCCTGCAGCCGGGTGTCGGCGCGGCGCTGAGGCTTCCGATCTTC
>JAICTR010000235.1 GCA_025936275.1 Burkholderiales bacterium | reverse complement strand
GAGGCCCGGCACCGACATGCTCGCGCGCATCGCGGTGGTGAGGTTGCCCGCGCGCATCGCGACGCGCTCGCCGTTGCCGATGTCGGTGGCGATGATCGAGAGCGGCAGCGCGAGGTCCTCGATCGACCGGTCGCCGAGGTCCGAGCGCACCAGGCGGTTGAAGAAGAGCTTCAGCTTCTCGCCGGAAACCGCGCCCTCCCGGAAGCGCAGGCCGCTTCGCGAGACGCCGACCTCCGCGCCGGCGTAGAAGCGGTCGTCGAGCTCCTTGCGCCGCACGTTCACGGCGCGGCGTCCCGCGGAGTCGTCGAACATCGTGAGCCAGTCGGCATCCTTCACCAGCGATTCGACCTCGCGCGGCGCGACGCCCGCGGCATACGCGCCGCCCACCAGCGCGCCCATGCTGGTGCCCGCGATGCAGTCCACCGGCACATGAAGCTCCTCCAGCACCTCGAGCACGCCGAGGTGCGCGGCGCCGCGCGCGCCGCCGCCGCCCAGCACGAGCCCGATGCGCGGGCGCGCTTGCGCCGCGGCGCATGCGAACGCCGCGAGCGACGCAAGGGCGAGGATGGCGAGCCTAGACGCGCAGCGAGAACGGCGTGAAGCGGGTGTGGCGGTCATAGTAGTCCTCGTGCTCCGCGCGCTTGAGCGCGGCCACGACCCAGTATGTCACCGGAGTGAAGACCACTTCCACGCCGACCTTCGCCACGAATTGCGCGAGCATCACGAGCGGGAGCTTGTCGTTGGGGATGATGCCGGTGCCGAAGAACGCGAGCGGATAGAAGATGAGCGAGTCCACGCCCTCGCCGAAGATCGTCGAGCCGATGGTGCGCGTCCAGAGCCACCGGCCCGAGGTGAGGATCTTCATCTTCGCGAGCACGAAGGAGTTCACGAACTCGCCGCAGAAGTACGCGATCATCGAAGCCAGCGCCACGCGCCACGCCGAGCCGAACGCCGTCTCGTACGCCCCCTGGTTGTGCCAGAAGGGCGCCGGCGGAAGCGCCACCACCACCCACGCCATGAACGAGGCGAAGGCGAGGCCGATGAAGCCCGCCCAGATCACGCGGCGGCTGCGCGCGTAGCCGTAGACCTCGGTGAGCACGTCGCCGAACACGTACGAGATCGGGAAGAAGAGCACGCCCGCGCCGAAGGTGAGCGTGCCGAGGAGCGGCGCCTCGAGCTGCGCGACCTTCGCGGGGCCGATGAGGTTGGAGCAGACCAGCACCACGACGAACGCCGCCATGACGAAGTCGTAGTACTTGTAGGTGCGATTCGCTGGACTCGTCATTTCATGGGGTCAAAAGCAAAAGGAACCACGGATGAACACAGATGAACACAGATAAGCGTGCCGCATTCCACATTCTCGAAGCTCGAAATTCGGGAACGCCATCTGTGTTCATCCGGGTTCATCTGTGGTTCCCAGCTTTTCCGGCCCTTTGTCGCACCGCCTCGAAGAGCGCGATGGAGCCGGCGCTGCCGGCGTTGAGCGACTCCACGCCGCTCGCGAGCGGGATGCGCGCGCTCGCGCTCGCCGCGCCGAGCACCGCCTCGCTCACGCCGCCGCCTTCGTTGCCGACGATGAACGCGGCCGGTCCGCGCAGGTCGAGCTCGTAGAGCGACTTCCCGCCGCGGCCCGCAAGCGCGATGGAGGTGCCGCGATAGCGCGCGAGGAATTCCACGAGGTCCGCGCCCTCCACGATGTTGAGGGCGAAGTGCGCGCCCATCGCCGCGCGCAGCACCTTGGGCGACCACGCGAACGCGCAGCGCGCCGAGAGCAGCACGTGCCCCGCGCCGGCGGCGGCGGCGCTGCGAAGCAGCGTTCCCACGTTGCCGGGGTCCTGGATGTCGTCGAGCGCGAGGACGAGCGCCGCGTCGTCGGGCACCGTAGCGCCCGCGGGCGTGCGCACCTCGGCGATCACGCCCGTGGGCGACTGCACCGTCGAGAGCGCATCGAAGAGCGCGTCGGCGAGGAGCGTCACCGTCGCCGGGCGGCTGCGCTCCACGAGGCGCGCGACCTCGGGATCGGCGAGGCCCGCGCGGCTCACCATCACCGCTTCGGGCTTGCGGCCGGAATCGAGGAACGCGGCGAGGAGATGCGCGCCATCGAGCACCGAGGCGCCGCGCCTGCGCCGCTCGCCGCCGTTCGCGACGAGCCGCGCCATCGCCTTGAACGCCGCGTTGTCGCGCGAGGCGATGGCCTTCATGTCACAGCGGCAGCTCGCCCTGCGCGAGCGCCTGCACCGGCTCGAAGCTGCGGCGGTGGATCGCGCACGGGCCGAGCGCCTTCAGCGCGGCGAGGTGCGACGCGGTGCCGTAACCCTTGTGCTCGGCGAAGCCGTAGCCGGGATAGTGCGCGTCGATGCGGCACATCTCCGCGTCGCGCGCGGTCTTGGCGAGGATCGAGGCCGCCGAGATCGCGGGCACGAGCCGATCGCCATCCACCAGCGTGCGGCACGGGCAGAAGACCGGCGGCGCGTGCAGGCCGTCGACCCACACCTCCCCGGGAGGCGTGCCGAGCGCGGCCACCGCGCGCCCCATCGCGAGCAGCGTCGCGCGCAGGATATTGATGCGGTCGATCTCCTCGACGCTCGCCGAGGCGACGGCCCACGCCGCGGCCTGCGTGCGGATGAGCGCGGCGAGGCGCTCGCGCACCCCTTCGCTGAGCTGCTTCGAATCGGCGAGCCCTTCGATGGGGCGCGCGGGATCGAGGATCACCGCCGCGGCGAACACGCTCCCGGCGAGCGGGCCGCGGCCCGCCTCGTCAACCCCGCACAGCAGCGCGGAGCCCGGCGTCGGGGGAAGGGACGGAGGCTTCACACGCGGAAAGATACGGCATCAGCGCCTGGACCACACGCGCATCGTGTCCCGCGGCGAGCGAGCGGTGCAGCGCCTCGAAGCGGCGGCGCACGCGCTCGCGCGCCACGCGGTTGTCGAGCCAGTTGAGGAGCGCCTGCGCGAGGTTCTCCGGCGTCGCGTCGTCCTGCAGCAGCTCGGGCACCACGAACTCGCGGCACAGCACGTTCGGCAGGCTGAACCAGGGCAGGATCGCCTTGCGCTTCACCAGCCAGTGCGTGAGCGGCTTCACGCGGTAGGTGACGACCATGGGACAGCGCGCGAGCGCGGCTTCGAGAGTGGCGGTGCCGCTCGCGACCAGCGCCACTTCCGCCGCCTGCAGCGCGAGGCGCGCGTGGCCGAAGAGGATGGTGATGGGAAGCTCGCGCGCATCGAGCTCGTAGAGGCGGCGCTCGAAGTACTCGCGCGTCTCGCGCGTGGCGAGCGGCACGAAGAAGCGCAGGCTCGGGCGGCGCCCGGCGAGCCTGCGCGCGGTCTCGATGACGAGGTCGGCGTGCAGCTCCAGCTCGCTCACGCGGCTTCCCGGCAGGAGCGCCACCGGCACCGCGCCGCCGACCAGGCGCAACTGCGTGCGCGCATCGTCCGCCGTGGGCTCGAGCGGCATCGCGTCGGCGAGCGGATGGCCGACGTAGTCCACGCCGATGCCGGCATCGCGGTAGATCGCCTCCTCGAAGGGAAACATCACCAGCATGCGGTCCACCGACCGGCCGATGGTGTGGATGCGCTCCGGGCGCCACGCCCAGATCGAGGGGCTCACGTAATGCACGGTTGGAATGCCCGCCGCCTTGAGCTTCGCCTCGAGCCCGAGGTTGAAGTCCGGCGCGTCGATGCCGATGAAGAGCGCGGGCGGGCTCGCGAGCAGGTGCGCCGCGAGGCCGCGGCGGATGGCGAGGATCTCCGGGAGGCTCTTCAGCACCTCGACGTAGCCGCGCACCGCGAGCTTCTCCATCGGGAAGAGCGTGCGCGCGCCCTCGCCGATCATCTTCGGACCCGCGATGCCCTCGAACTCGAGCGCGGGCCAGCGCTCCTTCAAGGCGCGGATCAGCGCCGCGCCGAGCAGGTCGCCGGAGGCTTCCCCGGCGACGATCGCGACCCTCATCGCAGGAGCCCGCGCGTCGAGGTCTCGAGGAACTCGAGGAGCGTGCGCACCTCGGGGGTCTGCGCCGCCTGCGTCGCGAGCTCCGCGCGCGCGGCCGCGAGCGTGAGGCCGGATTTGAAGAGCGCCTTGTACGCGCGCTTGATCCCCGCGATCGCCTCGGGCGTATAGCCGCGGCGCTTGAGCCCTTCGGCGTTGATGCCGTGCGTCGCGATGGGATTGCCGCCCACCATCACGTACGGCGCGATGTCCTGCAGCACGATGCTGCCGCCGCCCACCATCGCGTGCGCCCCGACCTTCACGAACTGGTGGAAGGCCGAGTGGCCGCCGAGCACCGCATGGTCGCCGACGTGCACGTGGCCGCCCAGCGTGGTGAGGTTCGCGAACACCGTGTGGCTTCCCACCTGGCAGTCGTGCGCGATGTGGCAGTAGGCCATGATCCAGTTGTCGGCGCCCACGCGCGTGACACCCGCATCCTGCACCGTGCCGCGATTGATGGTGGCGTACTCGCGGATGGTGTTGCCGTCGCCGATCTCCAGGCCGGTCGGCTCGCCCTTGTACTTCTTGTCCTGGTTCGCCTCGCCGATCGAGCAGAAATGGAAGATGCGGTTCGCGCGGCCGATCCGCGTGCGCCCGGTGATCACGTTGTGCGCGCCGATGGTCGTGCCCTCGCCGACCTCGACCTCCCCGTCGATCACGGTGTACGGGCCGACGGTGACGTCTTGCGCGAGCTTCGCTTTGGGGTCGACGACGGCGGTTTTGTGGATCGCGGTCATGGGATCAAAGGTCTTTGAAACGCAGATGAACGCAGAAAGGCCGCAGATGAACGCGGTAAAGACGTTGGGCGAGCAGTGCCGATCATGACGGGTGCACGGACGCTGCCAAACCCCTTGGCGCCTCTACTGCGTTCATCTGCGTCT
>JAICTR010000058.1 GCA_025936275.1 Burkholderiales bacterium | reverse complement strand
CCGGAAGAGCCCGCGCTCGCGCCGCCCGACGGCGAAGGGCTCAAGATCGAGACGCGCCTTTCATTGCCGCGCGCGGCGGCGCACCCCTAGCCTTCGAAGGGGTGGCGCAGCACGATCGTCTCCTCGCGGTCCGGACCCGTCGAGATGAGCGCGATGGGAGCGGCCACCAGCTCCTGCAGCCGCTCGAGGTAGGACCGGGCGTTCGCCGGCAGGTCCGCATAGCGCTTCACCCCCACCGTGCTTTCCTTCCAGCCCGGGTGCTCCTCGTAGATCGGCTCGCAGATCGCGAGCGCCTCGGCGCCCACGGGCAGGATGTCGCGGCGCTCGCCGCCCGCCACCTTGTAGCCCACGGCGACCCGCACCTTGTCCAGGCCGTCGAGCACGTCGAGCTTGGTGATGCACAGGCCCGACATGCCGTTCAGCTGCACCGCGCGCTTCAACGCCGCGGCATCGAACCAGCCGCAGCGGCGCGGACGCCCGGTGACCGAGCCGTATTCGTTGCCCTTCACGCGCAGGTGCTCGCCCACTTCGTCGTCGAGCTCGGTGGGAAACGGCCCCGCGCCCACGCGCGTCGCGTACGCCTTCGCAACGCCGAGCACGTAATGCAGCTGGTTCGGTCCCACGCCCGCGCCGGCGGCCGCCTGCCCCGCGACGCAGTTGGAGGACGTCACGAAGGGATACGTGCCGTGGTCCACGTCGAGGAGCGCCGCCTGCGCGCCCTCGAAGAGGATCGGCCGGCCCTCGCGGATCAGCGCGTTCACCTCGCTCGACACGTCGGCGACCATCGGCTCGATGCGCTCGCCGAGCGCGAGCGCATCGTCGAGCGTCTTCTGGAACGGGACGGTCTGCGCCTTGAAGTAATTCTTGAGCACGAAGTTGTGGTAATCGAGCACCTCGCCCAGCTTCGCCGCGAAGCGCTCGCGCGTGTAGAGGTCCTGCACGCGGATCGCGCGGCGCGCCACCTTGTCCTCGTAGGCGGGGCCGATGCCGCGCCCGGTGGTGCCGATCTTCGCCTCGCCCTTCGCGACCTCGCGCGCCTGGTCGAGCGCGGCGTGGTACGGAAGGATCAGCGCGCAGGCTTCGGAAATGCGCAGCCGCGCACGCACGTCGACGCCCAGCTTCTCCAGCTCGGCGATCTCGTCGACCAGCGCCTGCGGCGAGACCACCACGCCGTTGCCGATGAAGCACTTCACGTCGCCATGCAGGAGTCCCGAAGGGATGAGGCGCAGGATCGTCTTGCGCCCCTCGATCACCAGCGTGTGGCCCGCGTTGTGGCCGCCCTGGAAGCGCACCACCGCCGCGGCGTGGTCGGTGAGCCAGTCGACGATCTTGCCCTTGCCCTCGTCGCCCCACTGGGTGCCGATGACGACTACGTTACGCGCCATTTGCCGTCCTTCTTCTCCAACCTGCGATCGCACGCGAGCTCTTCGCGCGCCGCCTCATGTCCCGCGAAGTCCACGACCACGATCTCGCCCGCGTCGCGCAGCTGCGCGATCGCGACGTCGAGCGCGGCATCCTCCACCGCGGGCGCGAGGATGCGCCGGCGCGCGGGCGCGGGCGGTGCGAGCCCGGCGAGCTGCCGCAGGTCCAGGGTGAATCCCGTGGCGGGACGCGCGCGCCCGAAGCTCGCCCCCACCTCGTCGTAGCGGCCGCCGCGCGCGATCGCGTCCGGGCTCTCCGGGGCGAAGGCCGCGAAGGAAAGCCCGCTCTCGTAGTGGAAGCCGCCCAGCTCCGCGAGGTCGATGGAGACTTCCACCGCCTGCGCGGCGCAGCGCTCGGCGAGGCGCTCGAGCTTGTCGAGCTCGGCGGCGATGTCGGCGAGCATCGGCAGCTCGCGGCGCGCGCGCGCGATCACCTCCACGCCGCCGTTCAGCGTCGCCAGCACGCCGAGCTCGCCCGCCGCGGCGGCATCCTTCTGCTGCACCGCGTCGAACACTTCCTCGGCCCTTTCGGGCGCGACCTTCGCATGCGCGGCGAGCGCGCGATAGATCGCCGGGTTCGCGAGGTCCACCTGCACGCGCTCGAGGCCGGCACGCTTGAGCGCGGCGATCATGAGCCGCACCACCTCGACGTCGGCATCGAGCCCGGCGTGCCCGTAGAGCTCGGCGCCGATCTGGATCGGCTCGCGCGTGCGGGTCATCCCCGCGGGACGCGTATGCAGCACGCTCCCGCAGTAGCAGAGCCGCGCCACGCCCTGGCGGTTCAGCAAGTGCGCGTCGATGCGCGCCACCTGCGGCGTGTGGTCGGCGCGCACGCCCATCATGCGGCCCGAGAGCTGGTCCACCAGCTTGAAGGTGGCGAGCTCGAGGTCGCGCCCGGTGCCGGAGAGCAGCGACTCGAGGTACTCGAGCATCGGCGGCGCCACCAGCTCGTAGCCGTGCGCCTCGAAGAGGTCGAGGATCGTGCGGCGCAGCCGCTCGATCTGCCGCGCCTCGGCGGGCAGCACGTCCTCGATGTGCTCGGGAAGGAGCCAGCGTCTCATGACATCGTCTCCTTCTCCCCTGGGAGAAGGCCGGGATGAGGATCCATTCAATGCGCGACGAGCAGAATGATGAGCCCGATCATCATCGAGGTGAGCCCCGCGAAGCGGATCTGCCCGTCGCTCATCTCGACCAGCTTGCGGAACACCTCGCGCCACAGGTGCGGCGCGGTGAACGGCAGGATGCCCTCGATCACGAGCACCAGCGCGATCGCCGCGACCACGACCTCGGTCATGGCGTGGGCTTGGCGCGGCCCGGGCCCCGGAAGTACTTGAAGAAGTCCGACGACGGGTCGAGCACCAGCACGTCGCTCTTGCTGCGCAGGCTCTTCTGGTACGCCTCGAGGCTCTGGTAGAAGCTGTAGAACTCGGCGTTCTTGCCGTAGGCCGCGGCGTAGATGCGCGAAGCCTGCGCGTCGCCCTCGCCCTTGATGCGCTGCGCGTCGCGGTACGCCTCGGCGACGATCACCTGGCGCTGGCGGTCGGCGTCCGCCTTGATCTTCTCGCCCTCGGCCTGGCCGGTGGCGCGCAGCTCGTTCGCGACGCGCTTCCTCTCCGATTCCATGCGGCGGTAGACGTCGGCGTTGATCTCGGGGACGAAGTCCACGCGCTTCAGGCGCACGTCCACGACCTCGATGCCGATGCGCCGCGCGTCCTCGTCCACCTTCTTCTGCACCGTGCTCATGATCTGGTCGCGCTCGCCGGAGACCACGTCGTGCACGGTGCGCTTGGCGAACTCGGCGCGCAGCGCGTCGTTCACCGTTTGCGCGAGGCGCGCCTCGGCCTGCGACGGGTCGCCGCGCACCGTGACGTAGTACTGCCGCACGTCGTTCACGCGCCACTTCACGAACGAGTCCACGAGGACGTTGCGGTTCTCCGAGGTGAGGAAGCGCTCGGGATCGCGCGATTCCATGGTCTGGATGCGCGTATCGAAGATGCGCACGTTCTGCAGCAGCGGCACCAGGAAGTAGAGGCCGGGCTTGGTCTGCACCGCGATCACCTCGCCGAGCTGGAACTTGATCGCGGCTTTGCGCTGGTCCACGGTGTACATGCTCATGGAAACCAGCGCCAGCGCGACCAGCGCGACGATGAAGACGCCGAGGGCCGCGCGCTTCATCGCGACTCCCGGTCGCGCGAGCGCAGGGCGTCGCGCCGCGAAAGGTCCGAGCCGCCGCCCGAGGATGACGACGACGTGTTGTCGCCGGAGCCGGGCCGGATCGTGGTGCCTTCAGGCACGCTCACCGTGGCGGAGGACGACGGCGCGCCCGAGCGCTGCATCAGCTTGTCGATCGGGAGATAGAGCAGGCTCTGCCCGCCCGCGGCCTTGGTATCGACGACCACCTTGCTGGTGGAAGAAAGGATGTGCTGCATCGCCTCCAGGTACATGCGCTCGCGGGTCACGGCGGGCGCGCGCTCGTACTCGGTGAGGATCTGGTTGAAGCGCGCCGCATCGCCCTGCGCGTTGGCGATCACGCTCTGGCGGTAGCCGTTCGCCTCCTCCATGAGGCGCGCCGCGACGCCGCGCGCCTTGGGCACCACGTCGTTCGCGTACGCCTGGCCCTCGTTCTTGAAGCGCTGCAGGTCCTGCTGCGCGCGCACGACGTCCTCGAAGGCGGGCAGCACGGGATCGGGCGCCTGCGTGTTCTGCAGGTTCACCGAGGTCACCAGGATGCCGGTCTTGTAGCGGTCGAGGATCTGCTGCATGAGGGTCTTCACCTGCGCGGCGACCTCGCTGCGGCCGGCGGAGAGCACGAAGTCCATCTTGTTCTTGCCCACCACCTCGCGGATCGCGGTCTCGGCGGCCTGGCGCACGTTGTCGTCCGGATCCTTGTTGTTGAAGAGGTAGTCCTCGGGACTCTTGATGTTGTACTGCACCGCGAACTGCACGTCGACGATGTTCTCGTCGTCGGTGAGCATCAGCGCTTCCTGCGGCTGCTTGTTCTTGGTGTTGCCGCGGTAGCCGACCTCGACCGGGCGCACGCGCGCGACGTCCACCACCTCGACGGATTCGACCGGATAGGGCATGTGCCAGCGCGCGCCGGGCATCGTGGTCTCGAGGTACTTGCCGAAGCGCAGCACCACGCCGCGCTTGCCCTCGTCGACGATGTAGAAGCCGCTCGCGAGCCACACCGCGAGCACGAGGAGGATCACCAGCGCCGCGCCGCCGCCCACCGCCGCACCGTAATGCGAGCCGCCCGTCGGCGTGGACGGGCCGCGCGGGCGGAACCCGAGCAGCCCCGCGATCTTCTGCTGCAGCTTCCTCAGGATCTCGTCGAGGTCCGGCGGACCCTCGTTGTCTTTCTTTCCCCACTGGGGATCGTTCGGCGGCATATGGATGGGGCCAGACCCCGATGACTAGGCGTTAGCGATTTTTTCTGGACGGGGTCTGTCCCCGGTGTTCAGGCGGCGGTGGCGAGCGAGCCGGGAGATTCTCCCCGCGCCGCCTCGGCCAGCACTTCGCGCAGCGCGTCGATGCCTGCGCCGGTGAATGCACTCACCTTGATATTCAAGATCTTACCATACGCGTCGCGCACCACCTCGGGCTGGAGCCCGGGCACGCGATCGATCTGGTTGAGCACCAGCACCTGCGGCACCTGCGCCGCGTCGATTTCGGCGAGCACCGCGTTCACCGCGGCCACGTGCTCTTCGCGCTCCGGGCTCGCGCTGTCCACGACGTGCAGCAGCAGGTCGGCCTGGATCGTCTCCTCGAGCGTCGCGCGGAACGCATCGACCAGGCTGTGCGGCAGGTCGCGGATGAAGCCCACGGTATCGGAGAGCGCGATGCTCGCGCCCTCGCCGAGGTACACGCGGCGGGTCGTGGTATCGAGCGTCGCGAAGAGCTGGTCGGCGACGTAGGCGCCGGAGCGCGCGATGCGGTTGAAGAGCGTCGACTTGCCGGCGTTGGTATAGCCCACCAGCGCCACGCGCAGCACGCCCGAGCGGGTGCGCCCGGCGCGCTGCGTCGCGCGGACCTTGCCCACCTTGCGGATCTTCTCGCGCAGCTTCTTCACGCGCTCGCCGATCATGCGCCGGTCCAGTTCGATCTGCTTTTCGCCCGGGCCGCCGGTCTTGCCGAGCGAGCCGCGCTGGCGCTCCAAGTGCGTCCAGCCGCGCACCAGGCGCGTGGACAGGTGCTCGAGGCGCGCGAGCTCGACCTGCAGCTTGCCCTCGTGGGAGCGCGCGCGCTGCGCGAAGATGTCGAGGATCACGTCGGTGCGGTCGAAGACCCGCACGCTCGGGCCGCCTTCGGAGAGCGAGCGCTCGAGGTTCCTCACCTGCGCCGCGGAAAGCTGCTGGTCGAAAACCACGACGTCCGCGCGATGCTCGCGCAGCGCCATGCGGATCTCGTCGACCTTTCCGGAACCGGCGAAGGTGGCCGCATCGGGCCGGTCGCGCCGTCCGCGAATCACTTCCGCGACCTGCGCGCCGGCGCTCTCCACCAGGCGCGCGGCTTCCTCGGCCCGGTCGTCCGGGGCGATGGGGCGGCCGATGACGAGGCTTACGAGGATCGCGCGCGAGCGCTCAGGATTCCGGGGAATGCTCAATCGGGACCGTGACCGGACGGGCGGGGACCACCGTGGAGATCGCGTGCTTGTAAACCATCTGGGTCACGGTGTTCTTGAGGAGCACCACGTACTGGTCGAACGATTCGATCTGTCCCTGAAGCTTGATGCCGTTCACCAGGTAGATGGAGACGGGGACGTGCTCCTTGCGCAGCGTGTTGAGGAACGGGTCCTGCAGCAGTTGGCCCTTGTTGCTCATTGTTCTGCCCCTTTTCGAAACCTCGGGTTTCCCGGTCTACGCCGGGCCGTTCACCTGCAAGCCCAAGTATACAGGCCCCGCCGACTGACCCCGGCGGCCGCAAGTGGTTCCTACCTCACCCATAGCGCCGCTTGGAGACGATCTTGCGGCGCCGCCGCTGCGCGTCCTGCTTTTCCGTGAGCGGCTTGCGCCGCCCTTCGTAGGGATTGGCCGCCGAGCGCAGCTCGATGCGCAGCGGCGTCCCCTTCAGCTTGAACGCCTTCTGGAAGGTGTTCTCCAGGTAGCGCTTGTACGGCGCCTTCACGCCATCGAGCCCGCTGCCGTGGATCACGATGATGGGCGGGTTGGAGCCGCCCTGGTGCGCGTAGCGCATTTTCGGCCGGAAGCGCCCGGACATCGGCGGCTGCTGCTGCACGATCGCCGCCTGCAGCGCGCGCGTGAGGCGCGGCGTGGAAAGCTTCGCCATCGCCGCGGCGAAGGCGCCGTCCACCGCGCCGAGCAGCGGCTTGATGCCGGTGCCGCGCAGCGCCGAGATCGGCACGAACGCGGCGAAATCGAGGAATTGCAGCTTCCTCTCGAGGTCGGTCTGCACGTCCTTGCGCTTCTGCGCGTCGATCGCGTCCGATTTGTTCACCGCCACCACCAGCGCCCGGCCCGCCTCGAGGATGTAGCCGCCGATGTGGGCATCCTGGTCCGCGATGTCGGCCGCGGCATCGACCACGAGCACCACGACGTTGGCGCGCTCGATCGCCTGCAGGGTCTTCACCACGGAGAACTTCTCCACCGATTCGAACACCTTGCCCTTGCGGCGTATTCCCGCGGTATCGATGAGCGTGTAGCGGCGCCCGTCGCGCTCCAGCTCGACCTCGATCGCGTCGCGGGTCGTGCCCGGCTGGTCGAACGCGATGACGCGCTCCTCGCCGAGCAGGCGGTTCACGAGCGTGGACTTGCCGACGTTGGGACGTCCGACGATCGCGACCCGCGGATGCTCGGGTTCCGCCTCCTCGCCGGGCTCCGCCTCGAAAGGCGCGAGCGCCTCCTCGACCAGCGCGCGCACGCCCTCGCCGTGCTCGGCCGAGATCGCGCGCGGCTCGCCGAGTGCGAGCTCGTGGAACTCCGCCCCGGCGATCTCCTCGCGCATGCCCTCCGCCTTGTTCACCGCGAGGATCACCGGCACCCGCGCCTCGCGCAGCTGCTGCGCGATGCGCTTGTCCTGGGGCGTGAGCCCGGCGCGCGCGTCGGTGAGGAACACGATGGCATCGGCCTCGGCGATCGCCTCGCGCGCCTGGCGCGCCATCTCCGAGAGGATGCCCTCCTTCGCCACCGGCTCGAAGCCGCCGGTATCGACCACGATGAAGGGCTTGTCGCCCAGGCGCCCGCGCCCGTAATGGCGGTCGCGCGTGAGGCCGGGCAGGTCCGCCACCAGCGCGTCGCGCGAGCGCGTGAGGCGATTGAAGAGCGTCGACTTGCCGACGTTGGGTCGTCCGACGAGGACCAGGGTCGGTTTCACTCAGTAGCGGACGCGAAGGACCGCCCCTCCCGCGGTCTGCACGTAGAGGCCGGAAAGCCCCGAGACGAGCGAGACGACCGCCGTGCCGTCGGTGGCGAGGCGTCCGACGAGCGCCCCGTCGTCGGGCGAGAGCACGTGCACGAAGCCCTGCAGGTCGCCGACCACGACCTTGCCGTCGAAGACCACCGGCGCCGTGAGGTCCCGATAGAGCAGCTTTTCCTGCTTCCAGACGCTCGCGCCGGCCTTCTTGTCGAGCGCGTGGACGGCGCCTGTGTCGTCGACGAGGTAGAGGTTCTTCGCGTCGATCGCAAGCGAGCGCGCCGTGGAGATCTCGCGCGACCACACCGCGGTGCGGGTCGAGATCTCGAAGCACGCGACCTTTCCCTGGTACGCGGCGGCGCAGATGTTCGCGCCGTCGATCACCGGCAATCCCGCGACGTCGGCGATGCGCTCGAGCTCCGTCGCGCCGCGCGGCTGCGTCACCGTCACTTCCCACACCAGCTTGCCGTCGTCGAGGTCGAGCGCGATGAGCTTGCCGTTGGGGTAGCCCGCGACCACGTCGCCGCCGATGGCGAGCACGCCCGCGGGGCTGCGCAGCAGGAGCGACGGTGTCGGGCGCTGGTAGACCCAGAGGCGCTTGCCGTCCGTGAGCGAGAAGCCGAAGAGGCGCCCGTCGGCGGTGCGCGCGACGACGATGTTGCGCGACACGGCGGGCGGCGCGATCACCTCGCCCGCGACGTGCGAGGCCCAGCGCACCTTGCCCGACGGCTCGACCGCGATCACCTCGCCCTTGAGCGTCCCGGCGAGGATGGTGCCGTCCTCCGCGACCTCGAGGCCGCCGGCGATCGGTTTCTTCGTCTCGATCTTCGAGAGCACGTGCCCGTCGTCCTCGGCGAGGATGGTGATCGTGCCGTCGGCCGCGGCGGCGTACACCTTGCCCCCGGCGATCGCGGGGCGCAGGTGCAGGCCCATTCCCTTGCCGACGCTCGCGCGCCAGACCGCGCTGGGCGTCACCTTCGCCTCGATCGGCGCGAGCGGCGTGGGCGGATGCGCGGGGCCGTGGATGACGCCCATCCAGCGCAGCGGGTTGTACGACTCGCAGGCGGCGGCGAGCGCGAGGAGCGCGATCGCCGCGGCGCGTAGCGCGATTCTCATTCGGCGCCTCCCAGGGCGTTGAGCTTCGTGCCGGCGACCGAGCGCACGGGATTGCCCGGCCCGGCCTTCTCCATCGCGGCCTTGTAGGCGGCGCGCGCTTCGTCGAGGCGTCCCTGCGCGAGCATGATGTCGCCGCGCAGGTCGGCCGCCGGCGCCGCGAACGCCTCGTCCTTGTTCTCGTCGAGCGTCTTCAGCGCCTGGTCGTACTTCTTCTGGTCGAGGAGCACCGCCGCGAGCCTCAGGCGCGCGATGCCGCGATGCGTCTCCGCGCCGTGATCCATCACCCAGGCGAGGCGCTTCTGCGCGTCGCCGAGCTCGCCCTTCTCGAAGTCCGCCTTGGCGATGGCGAGCGCCGCCTCGGAGGCGAAATAGGAGCGCGGATGCTTGTCGATCAGCGGATCGGCGGCCTGCGTGATCTTCTTCGGGTCGCCCGACTTCATCGCCTCGGAGACCGGACGGAACATCGCCGCGGCATCCATGTCGGCGCGCGCGCTCCACCAGGTCCAGCCGCGGTAGCCGGCGAAGACCAGCACCGCGGCCACGATCGCGCCGATCACGTACCAGCGATTGTCCTCCCACCACGCCTTCAGCTCGGCGATGCGTTCCTGTTCCTCGAAATCGTACGATCCGGTCATCTCAGCTCACTTCCAGGAGTGCTTGCGCGGGGTCGAGCGTGCGCTGCTCGCCTTCCCCGCGAAGCGGTTTCAATGTCACGCGCCGCGATGCGACCTCGTCCTCGCCGATGATCACGGCGAACCGGGCGCCGCTCGCGTCGGCCTTCTTCATCTGCGACTTGAAGCTGCCGCCCGCGCCGAGCAGCACGTTGCGGCCCGCGTCGCGCCACGCCTCGGCGAGGCGCCACGCTTGCGCCCCGGCCGCCGCGCCGGCGTGCACCACGAAGACATCCACGCCCGGCTCGGCCGCCGCGCCCGCCGCCTGCATTGCGAGGATCGCGCGCTCGACGCCCATGCCGAAGCCGCAGGCGGGCGTGGGCTTGCCGCCCAGCTGCTCGAAGAGCGCGTCGTAGCGCCCGCCGCCCGCGAGGGTCGATTGCGCGCCGATCGCGCCGCTCACGAACTCGAACACGGTGCGATTGTAGTAGTCGAGGCCGCGCACCAGCCGCGGGTTCACGGTGTAGCGCAGGCCCGCCTGGTCCAGCAGCGCCTTGAGCTCGCCGAAGTGCGCCGCGGCCGCATCGCCGAGGTGGTCGAGCAGCCGCGGCGCGCCCTCGATCATCTGCTGCATCGCCGGGTTCTTCGAATCGAGGATGCGCAGCGGATTGGTGTGCAGGCGCCGGCGCGCGTCCTCGTCCAGCACGTGCGCGTGCTTCTCGAAGTACGCCACCAGCTTCTCGCGGTGGGCTCGGCGGTCGGCGGCGTCGGCGATCGAGTTGATGTGCAGCTCCACGCCCTCGATGCCCAGCTCGCGGAAGAGGCGCGCCAGCATCGCGATCTGCTCCGCGTCCACATCGGGCCCCTCGAAGCCGAGCGCCTCGACATCGAACTGGTGGAACTGGCGCTGGCGTCCCTTCT
>JAICTR010000049.1 GCA_025936275.1 Burkholderiales bacterium | reverse complement strand
TGAACTCGCGCTTGGTGTACTTCTCGGCGAACTTGTTGATGAGCGTCCACATGAGCTGCTGGTTCTTGCGCCGCTCACCGATCTTGGCAAAGCGCGCATCGGTCGCAAGGTCAGGGATGCCGAGGTCCGGCCCGATACGCTTGGCGAGCGCCTCCCACACCGCTTCCTGGACGACGATGTAGAGCCAGTCGTTCGCGCCGTGCGGCTTGCAGTGGATCGCGTTGCCGAGCTGGCCGCCGCCGGAATCGTTGCCCGCGCGCGGCGTTTCCCCCATGCCCTTGTAAGTCGGCACCGAGTATTCGGACAGGTCGCCGCGCGTGAGGCGCTGATGATCGCGGAATTTCACGCGGCAGAGGTTCATCACCCCGTCCATCATCGCCACCTCGACGTACTGTCCCTTGCCGGTGCGACGGGCCTGGTGCAGAGCGCCGAGCAGCCCGATCGCGAGATGAAGGCCGGTTCCCGAGTCGCCGATCTGGGCGCCGGTCACGAACGGGGGGCCGTCGGGCACCCCGGTGGTGCTCATCGCCCCGCCCATCGCCTGCGCGACGTTCTCGTAGGCCTTGAACTCCGCATAGGGACCGGTCGAGCCGAAGCCCTTGATCGAGCCCATCACGATCTTCGGGTTGATCTCGTGGATCTTCTCCCACGTGAAGCCGAAGCGGTCGAGCACGCCCGGGCCGAAGTTCTCCATGACGATATCGCACTTCTTCAGCAGGTCGACGAACACCTGCTTGCCCTCGGCGGTCTTCATGTTGACCGTGATCGAGCGCTTGTTGCAGTTGAGCATCGTGAAGTAGAGCGAATCCGCGTTGGGAATGTCGCGCAGCTGGCCGCGGGTGGCGTCCCCCTGCGGCGGCTCGAACTTGATCACGTCCGCGCCCATCCACGCGAGGAGCTGCGAGCAGGTGGGACCCGCCTGCACGTGGGTCATGTCGAGGATGCGTACGCCTTTCAGTGCGTTCATGGCTGTCTCTCTGTTCCGGTGATTATTTTTTCGCCGCGGTCGGGTTGAGCGCGGTAATGCGCCCGCTTTCCGTGCCCGCGCCCTCGTCGATCATCGCGTTGATGAGCGTGGGCTTGCGCGAGCGGATCGCCTCCTCCATCGCCTTCCTCAACTCCGCCGGCGTGGTGACGTACGCGCCCACCCCGCCGAAGGCCTCCATCAGCTTCTCGTAGCGCGCGTCCTTCACGAACACCAGCGGCGCGGGATCCTTGGCGTTGCCGTATGGCGTCTCGTCGCCGCGATACACGCCGTTGTTGTTCATGATCACGATGCACACCGGCAGGTTGTAGCGGCAGATGGTCTCGACTTCCATGCCGGAGAAGCCGAACGCGCTGTCGCCCTCGATCGCGATCACCTGGCCGCCGCTCGTCACCGCCGCGCCCACCGCGAAGCCCATGCCGACGCCCATCACGCCCCAGGTGCCGACGTCGAGGCGCTTCCTCGGCTTGTACATGTCGACGATCGAGCGCGTGAAGTCGAGCGCGTTGGCACCCTCGTTCACCAGGCACGCGTCGGGATTCGCCTTCACGATGTCGCGCACCACGTTCAGCGCGCTGTGGAAGTTCATCGGCGTGGGATTCTTCGCGAGCGTCTCCGCCATCTTCGCGACGTTCCTGGTCTTGCGCTCGTTCACCGCGTCCAGCCATTCGGCCGGCGGCTTGGGCCAGCTCGAGCCCAGGCCGGCGAGCAGCGCCGCGACGCAGGAGCCGATGTCGCCCACCACGGGCGCATCGATCGCCACGTTGCTGTCCGCCTCGGTGGGCGAGATGTCCACCTGGATGAATTTCTGCCCGCCCCAGTCCTTCGAGGACTTGCCGCCCCAGGTCTTGCCCTTGCCGTGCGAGAGCAGCCAGTTGAGCCGCGCGCCGACCAGCATCACGACGTCCGCGCCCGGCAGCACGAAGGAGCGCGCCGCCGAGGCGCACTGCGGATGCGTGTCGGGCAGGAGGCCCTTCGCCATCGACATCGGCAGGTACGGAATGCCGGTCTTCTCGATGAGCGCCTTGATGTCGGCATCGGCCTGCGCGTACGCCGCGCCCTTGCCGAGGATGATGAGCGGCTTCTTCGCGCCCTTGAGGAGATCGAGCGCGCGCTTCACGGCGTCCTCGCCCGGGATCTGGCGCGGCGCGGGGTCCACCACTTTGATCAGCGAATCGCGGCCGGCCTGGGCTTCGAGGCTCTGCGGAAAGAGCTTCGCGGGAAGGTCCAGGTACACGCCGCCGGGACGGCCCGAGACCGCGGCACGAATCGCGCGCGCGACGCCCACGCCGATGTCCTCGGCGTGCAGCACGCGGAAGGCCGCCTTGCAGAGCGGCTTCGCGATCGCGAGCTGGTCCATCTCCTCGTAGTCGCCCTGCTGCAGGTCGACCACCTCGCGCTCCGAGGAGCCGGACATGAGGATCATCGGGAAGCAGTTGGTGGTGGCGTTGGCGAGCGCGGTGAGGCCATTGAGGAACCCCGGCGCGGAGACCGTGAGGCACACGCCGGGCTTGCCGGTCATGAAGCCGGCGATCTGCGCCGCGTAGCCCGCGTTCTGCTCGTGGCGGAAGGAGATGACGCGCATGCCGGCGGCCTGCGCCTTGCGCGTGAGGTCGGTGATCGGAATCCCCGGCAGGCCGAAGACCGTATCGATGCCGTTGAGCTTGAGCGCCTCGATGACGAGGTGAAAGCCGTCGATCGTTTCCTGGGGCGCGTTGGCGCTGCCCGCCTGCGGCGCGGCGTGCGCGGCGACGGTTTCGGTGACGGTTGCCATGGTGCTTTCCTCCGAAGGGGCGTGCCCGCCGCCCGGCAGCGGGCTCGGCGGGGTCTGGATCAGGTTGGGAGCGGCGGGCGGCGGGGAGGCCGCCGCAGGAATCAGGCTACAATGTTAAGAAACGCCGCGAGAGCGCGACCTTGATGGCGGTCAATTTTGGCCCGTCGCCTCCCCTTGACTCGGGTCAATTTCCGCAAGCGCCCCGCCGATGACGCTCCTCGTCAATCATCCCCAGCTGCAGGAGATCCGCGACCGGCTGCGCCAGAACATCGTGCTGCGCCGCCTCAGGCCGCGCGCGTTCGAGGAGCTGGAATCGGTCCTGCACATCATGGACTACCGCAAGGGCGACATGCTCCTCGCGCAGGGCGCGCACGACATGGAGCAGTACTTCGTGATCGACGGCATCCTCAAGCGCGTGGTCGCGAGCTCCGAGGGCAAGGAGATGATCCTGCGCTTCGCCAAGGAGGACGACATGGACACGAGCTACGCGGCGTGGAAGCTGCGCACGCCCGCGCCCTACTCGATCCGCTGCGTCACCAAGGCGCGCGTCGCGAAGATGCCGCTGCCGCAGTGGGCGAGCTTCCTCGACGCGCACCCCGACCTGAAGGACGACTTCGAGTACGAGGTGATGTTCCTCATGAGCGAGGTGATGGCGCACACCATCACGCTGCACCTGCTCGACGCGCCGGGGCGCGTGCACCGGTTCCTGCGCAAGCACCCCGAGCTCTCGGAGCGCGTGCCGAAGAAGGAGCTCGCCTCCTACCTGAATCTCTCCGCCGAGACGCTCTCGCGCCTCAAGCACGCCGGGAAGATCTGACCGCTGCAACGGCGTTCTGCGTCGGAGAGCGACGCGGACGAAAGGCGGGAAACGCCGATGAACGCGGATGAACCCTCACGCCGATGAACGCAGATGACCGCGTTCTCGCGGCTGCGATTACGGCAATGGGGGGCAGGCCGGTTAAGTCTCGATTGCCCTGCTGCGTTTATCGGCGGATCCAAAGCCTCGCGCCCGGATGACTCTCCGGTCGGTCTTACGGTTCAATCGCAGCAGCGCACGATGGGGGCATCTGCGTTCATCGGCGGAAAGGCAGTCATCTGCGCTCATCTGCGTTTCCCGCCTTTTGCCTGAATCACTCCGCGCGGCGTGCGGTGCTGTCGGGCTGCTGCGGGAAGCGCGAAAGGCCGCCCGCCATGGTGCGAAGGTCGTTGCGCACGCCCTTCACCCCGGCGACCTCGCGCACCACCGCCTCGCACAGCGACTTCTCGCGCTCGTCCACGACGATGCCGCGCAGAACGACCTCGCCCGCGCGCACCGCGATGTCCACGTCGAGCTCGGCCGTGCGCTCGTCGGAGCGCAGCGCCGCGCGGGCGCGCGCCTGCAGCGCGAGGTCCACGAGCAGCGCCCGGGATTCGGCCGTCTCGCGGAACGCGGCGCTCTTCGCGAGCGCCACCACCTGCTCCACGCACTGCGCGATCGGCACGCGCTCGGTGTTGAGCGTGAGGTCGTAGAGCACCGGATCGCCCCAGCGCACGTCGAAGTGCTCCGCCATGCGCGAGGCGCGCGCCGCGTCGTCCACCTCGATCTCGCGGCGCGCGAGGTCCTCGTCGTCGGTCTCGAGGCGCTCCATGAGGCGCGCGATGCGCACGCCCATCGGCGCGCAGACGCGGATGCGGGGGATATGCGGCACGTTCCTCAGCAGGTAGGTGCCGCCCCAGCCGCGGATGAGCAGGTTGCCCTTCACCGCGAGGTCGTACACCTCCTCCGCGGTGAAGATCGAGATGGTCTTCTCGTCCGCCGCCCACTTCTCGATCCGGCTCGCCTTCCCCTCGCGGATGCGGCGGATGAGGCTCTTCTTCACGTGCATCCTGCCCGCGACGACATCGCCCACCTCGTGGCGCACCTGCTGCAGGCCGAGCGCATCGCAGACGCCCAGGGCGACGTCCTTTCCCAGCGTGGCCATTTCCTGCGTCATCGCGATCACGGGCATGGGGTTCCTCCTTGCCGGAAAGAAAAAGGCCCGGGCCGGCACGAGGCCGGCCCGGGCCTGGATGCATCAACCCGCTGCGGGCGGCGCCTTGCGGCCGCGCGCGACGTCGATGAGGCTGGAGATCGCGGGCCAGAAGAGCAGGATCAGCGACAGCACCGTGATGCCGCCCACCAGGCCGTTGCTGAAGAAGATCCGCATGTCGCCCTGCGAGATCAGCATCGACTGGCGAAAGCCGTTCTCGGCGTTGTCCCCGAGCACCAGCGCGAGCACCAGCGGCGCGAGCGGGTAATCGAGCTTCTTGAAGATGTAGCCCATCACGCCGAACACCACCATCAGGTAGACGTCGAAGATGTCGTTGTGCACGGTGTAGGCGCCGATCGCGCAGATCACGAGGATCACCGGCGCGATGATCGCGAACGGCACGCGCAGGATCGCCGCGAAGAGCGGCACGCACGTGAGCACCACGATGAGCCCGGCGATGTTGCCGAGGTACATCGAGGCGATGAGGCCCCACACGAAGTCGGCCTTCTCGGTGAAGAGCAACGGGCCCGGCTGCAGGCCCCAGATGAGGAGGCCGCCGAGGAGCACCGCCGCGGTGGGCGAGCCCGGCACGCCGAGCGTGATCATCGGCAGCAATGCCGAGGTGCCCGCCGCGTGCGCCGCCGTCTCCGGCGCGAGCACGCCTTCCACGATGCCGGTGCCGAACTTGTCCCCGTCGCGCGACATCTTCTTCGCGATGCCGTAGCTCATGAAGGATGCCGGCGTGGCGCCGCCCGGCACGATGCCCATCATGCAGCCCACCGCGGCGCTGCGCAGGTAGGTCTTCCAGTAGCGCGGCAGCTCCTTCCAGGTCTCGATCACCACCTTCACGTTGATCTTCGCCTTGGCGCCCTTGAACTCCAGCCCTTCCTCGATGGTGAGCAGGATCTCGCCGATGCCGAAGAGGCCGATCACCGCGATGAGGAAGTCGAAGCCCTTGAGCAGCGCGATGAAGCCGAAGGTGAGGCGCAGTTGGCCGGTCACCGTGTCGATGCCCACCGCCGCGAGCGCGAAGCCCAGCATCATCGAGGCGATGGTCTTGAAGGGCGACCCCTTGCTCATGCCCACGAACGCGCAGAACGTGAGCAGGTACACCGCGAAGAACTCGGGCGGACCGAAGCGCAGCGCGAAGTTGGCGACGATGGGCGAGAGGAACGTGATCAGCAGCACCGCGAGGAGCGCGCCCACGAACGAGGACGTGAACGACGTGGTGAGCGCGGTGCCGGCCCTTCCCTTCTGCGCGAGCGGATAGCCGTCGAAAGTGGTCGCGACGGACCACGGCTCGCCGGGGATGTTGAAGAGGATCGAGGTGATGGCGCCGCCGAAGAGCGCGCCCCAGTAGATGCAGGAGAGCAGGATGATGGCCGAGGTCTGGCCGCCCGGCTCCTGCGCCATGGAGAACGTGAGCGGCAGCAGGATCGCGACGCCGTTGGCGCCGCCGAGGCCGGGAAGCACGCCGATGATCACGCCGAGCGTGATCCCGGCGAACATCAGGAGCAGGTTGAACCAGGAGAGGGCGACCTGGAAGCCGCCGAACAGCGCTTGGAGCTCGTGCATGCTCGGATCCTCAGGCGTAGCCCAGGGCCGCCTCGAGGGGACCCTTCGGCAGCGGGACCTGGAACCAGATCTCGAACATCAGGAAGAAGAGCACCATCGTCACGATGCTGATGACGCCCACCTTGAGCCACGAGTACTTGCCCAGGACGCGCATGAAGGCGGCGATGAAGATCACCGAAGCCTCGTAGATCCCGAGGCTGAACCAGGGATTGGCGATGAGCGCCACGTAGACCGCCGTGGGAATGATCACCACGAACACCATCTTGAGCTGTCCCCAGCGCACGAACGGCTCGGTATCCCCCGAGCGCAGCGCCGCGTAGAGGATGAAGAGCGCCGAGATGATGATGAGGACGCCGATGTAGAACGGGAAGTAGCCCGCCTGCGGGCCGTCGCTTCCCCACGAGGAGCCGAGGCGGTGACTGTCCCACGCGACGAGGGAGCCGAAGGCGAGGAACAGGACGGCGACGGCCGCCTCCCAGACGCGGACCGAGCCGATGCTGCGCTCGTCGGATGCCTGCTGCATGTGTTTCCTTTCGCGGGTCTTGCAAAGAGGGCCCCGTTGCGGGGCCCTCCATTCTCTGCGTTTGCCTTTATTTGTGCAGGAAACCGGCTTCCCGCATCAGCTCCTCGTGGCGCTTCTCGGCATCGGCCACCCAGTCACGGTACGCCTTGCCCGTCATGTGCGTCTGGTTGAACGCGCCGTTGTCCATGAACTGCTTCCACTCGGGCGTCTCGCGCACCTTGTTCAGCACGCCGACGTAGTAGTCCACCATGTCCTGCGACACGCCGCCGGGCATGAAGATGCCGCGCAGCATGAGGTACTCGACGTCCACGCCCTGCGACTTGCAGGTGGGGATGTCGCTCCACGCCATGTCCTTGGTGATCTTCTGGTGGTAGTCCATCGGCTTCGAGTCGAACACGCACAGCGGGCGCAGGTTGCCGGCGCGCCACTGCGAGACCGCCTCGATCGGGTTGTTCACGCTGGAATCGATGTGCCCGCCCACCAGCTGCGTGGCCACCGTCCCGCCGCCCTTGAACGGGATGTAGGTGAACTTGGCGCCGGTCTGCTTCTGCAGGTTGACCGTGATGATCTGGTCTTCCTGCTTCGATCCGGTGCCGCCCATCTTCATCTTGCCCGGGCCGGCCTTCTTCGCCGCCTCGACGTAGTCCTTCGACGTCTTGTAGGGCGTCTTCGCGTTCACCCAGAGGACGAACTCGTCGAGCGCCATCATCTCGACCGGCGTGAGGTCCTTCCAGTTGAACGGCACGCCGGTGGCGAGCGGCGTGGTGAAGAGGTTGGAAAGGGTGATGATGATCTTGTTGCCGTCGCCCTTGGCGGACTTCACGTCGAGGAATCCCTCGGCGCCGGCGCCACCGGACTTGTTGATCACCACCATCGGCTGCTTCATCAGGTTGTGCTTGGCGATGATCGACTGGATCAGGCGCGCCATCTGGTCCGCGCCGCCGCCGGTTCCGGCGGGCACGATGAACTCGACGGTCTTGGTGGGCTCCCATGCGAGGGCCGGAAGGCACGCGGTGAGAGCCGCGCCCGCAAGCACGGCCAGGCGGCCGCGTGACAACAGTTTGGACTTCATTTGTGATCCTCCTAGGATGCCGACGGTTTTGAGATCCAACGGGACGTGTGCCTGCCGCGCGGACGCGCGACGGGGCCCGCCTGTCCCTAACGGGCCGGATGGTGCTGCGTTGCCGTGGGCCGGGTGCCGGCGCGGCGCGCCAGCCATTGTCCTGTGACGATGACCGCGGCCGCGCCCAGGCAGGCCACGAGGTACTTGAGGTTCTCCGGGCGAGCGTCCGTCCAGGCGGCGATGGCATGATCCTCCCAGGCCATCTCGCCCGCCACGAAGCCGATGAGGCCCGCGCCGATGGCGATCACGATCGGGTAGCGCTCCATCACCTTCACGAGGAGCGTCGCGCCGAAGATCACGAGGGGAATCGAGATCGCGAGGCCGATCACCAGGAGGACCCAGCTTCCGTCCGCCGCGGCGGCGACCGCGATCACGTTGTCGAGGCTCATCACGAGGTCCGCCACGAGGATGGTGCGGATCGCGACGAAGAGGTTGTCGCTCGCGCTCACGTCCGCCTCGCCCTCCTCGGGCACCAGCAGCTTCACGCCGATCCAGAGCAGCAGCGCGGACCCGGCGAGCTTGAGCCAGGGAAGCGCGAGCAGCGCCACGGCGAAGAGGGTGAGGACGATGCGCATCACGATCGCGGCGCCCGCCCCCCAGCGGATGGCGAGCTTCTGCTGGCGCGCCGGCAGCGAGCGCGCGGCGAGCGCGATCACCACGGCGTTGTCCCCGGACAGCACGATGTTCACGCCGATGATCTTGGCGAGCGCGGTCCAGAAGAAGGGATCTGCGAGGGACATGAGCGGGAAGCGGGGTGGCGCCGAAAGGCTGAGTTTATAATTTTATCCGCGAAAGGTAAGACAGCGCTGGCGATCATGGCCTTGACTTGCATCAAGTGGATTTCATCGGCGCTGTGCGCGGCGCTCCTCGCCGCGTCCTGGACGGCGCACGCCCAGTCGGTATCCGATGCCGACCTCGCCGCGGCGAAGGAGGCGTTGCGAAAGGGACGCTGGCAGGCGATCGAGCAGCTCGCGCCGCGCTTCGCCGGCACGATCCTCGAGGCCTATCCCGAGTACTGGCTCCTCGACGGCGACATCGAGCATGCCGATCCGGCGCGAATCCGCGCGTTCCTCGATCGCCACCCCGCCGGCCCGCTCGCCGAGAGCCTGCGCCGCGACTGGCTGAAGGCGCTCGGCGCGAACGGCGCCTGGGACCTCTTCCGCGCCGAGCACGCGCGCCTCATCGCCGACGACGCGGAGATCGCCTGCTACGCGCTGCAGGAGCGCCTCGCGCGCGCCGATGCGTCCGCGGTGCGCGATGCGCGCGCGCGCTTCCGCGAGGCGCGCGAGGAGCCCGCGCCGTGCGAGCCGGTGTTCGCGCGCCTCGTCGCCGAAAGCCAGCTCTCGCCGGCGGACATCTGGAAGCGCATCCGCGTCCTGCTCTCGGCGGGCCAGGTGAAGGCCGCGAAATCCGCCGGCGCGCTGCTGCCGGCGCCGAAGCGCATCGCCGATCGCACGCTGGATCGCATCGCGGCGAACCCCGGGCGCTATCTCGCGCACCTCAAGGCGCGCTCCCTCGACGAGGCGGGCCGGGAGAGCGCCATCTTCGCCCTCGCGCAGCTCGCGCGGAGCCGCCCGGACGATGCCGCGACGCACCTCGAGAAGCTCGCGCCGCTCCTGCGCGGCGACGCACGCTACGCGTGGGGACAGATCGCCTGGCAGGCGGCCTCCGACCTCGATCCGCGCGCGCTCGAGTGGTACGCGAAGGCGGGAAGCGAGCCGCTGAGCGACAACCAGGTCGCGTGGAAGGCGCGCGTCGCCCTGCGCATCGGGGACTGGAAAGCGGTCGCCGCGGCGATCGACGAGCTCTCGCCCGCGGTCGCGCGTGAGTCCACGTGGCGCTACTGGAAGGCCCGTGCGCTGCGCGAGAAGGGCGACACCGCCGCGGCCGAAGCGATCCTGCGGCCGCTCGCGTCGCTGCATTCGTTCTACGGCGTGCTCGCCGCGGAGGAGCTGCACGTGCCGGCGGCGCCCGACTGGAACGGCGTGCAGCCTTCGGAAGCCGACCTGCAGCGCGTGAAAGCGATCCCCGGCATCCAGCGCGCGCTGCTGCTCTATCGCGGCGGCCTCGACAACGACGCCCTGCGCGAATGGTCGTGGGCGACGCGCAGCCTGGACGATCGCGGGCTTCTCGCGGCGGCGCGCATCGCCGCCGAGGCCGGCGTCGCCGATCGCGCCATCTTCACCGCCGATCGGACGCTGCAGCTGCACGATTTCGCACGGCGTTATCCGGTGCCGCATCGCAGCGCGCTCGACGCGGCCGCGCGCCAATGGGGGCTCGACGAGGCGTTCGTGTACGGCATCATCCGCCAGGAAAGCCGCTTCCTCGCCGATGCTCGCTCCCCGGCGGGCGCGGTCGGACTCATGCAGCTCATGCCGCGAACCGCGCGATGGGTGGCGCGTCAGATTCCGGTCCATCCCTTCAAGCCGGAGATGCTGGTGCTTCCGGAAGTGAACGTCGCCATGGGAACGTATTACCTGCACCGCGTGCTGGAAGCGCTGGGCGACCCGATCCTCGCCGCGGCCGCCTACAACGCCGGCCCCACGCGCGCGCGCCGCTGGCGCGACGACAAGCCCCTCGAAGGCGCGATCTATGCCGAGACCATTCCGTTTCCCGAGACCCGCGAGTACGTGAAGAAGGTCTTCACCAACGCGTGGTACTACCGCCAGCGCCTGAACACGGCGCCCGCCACGCTGCATGAGCTGCTCGGCACCGTGCCGGGTCGCGACAGCGCCGACTCCTTCGCCGCCAACATTCCCTGAAGCCATGGAGATCGCGAGCGTCTGCCTTCTCGGCGGCACCGGCTTCGTCGGCACCGCGATCGCCGACCTCGCGAGCCAGGGCGGGGCGCGGATCCGGGTGCTCACGCGCAGCCTGCCGCGCGCGCGCCACCTCACCGTGCTGCCCACCGTCGAGCTGATGCTGGGCGATCCTTCCGACGAGAAGACGCTCGAGAAGGCGTTCGAAGGCATGGAC
>JAICTR010000269.1 GCA_025936275.1 Burkholderiales bacterium | reverse complement strand
GGGCTGCAGCTCGCGAGCCGCCGCGGCGCCGCGGGCGAGGAGGAGATCGCCGCGTTCAACGATGCGATCGCGGAATTCGCGGCGCGCGTGAACGCGGTCTCGCAGCGCGAAGCCCCGACGGTCGCGGCCGCGCGCGCCCGCGAGCTCGACCGCTTCTGCGCCGACGCCGACATCGAGGTCGCGGTGAACGTGGTCGGGCAGTTCGGCGCCACGTTCTCGCTCGCGCGCGTGAAGCAGCTCGCGCTCGAGGCCGGACTTTCCGAGACCGCCTCGGGCGAGCTCGTGCGCTTCGCCAACGACGGCACGCCCGCCTATGCGATCCGCCGCCTCGACGATCCGAACGCCAAGCCCTCGGCGGTGTACGCGACCGGCCTCACCATCGCGCTCGACGTGCCGCACGTCGCCGATGCGCCGGCGATGCTCGCCGAGATGTTCGAGCTCGCCGCGCGCTTCGCCGCCACGCTCGGCGGGCAGCTGGTGGACGACAATCGCCGGCCGTTGAGCGAGGCGGGGCTCGCTTCCATCCGCCGCTCGCTCGAAGGCGTGGTCGCGGAGATGGAGGCGCAGGGCATTCCCGCCGGCGGCGCGCTCGCGCGGCGTCTCTTCTCCTGACGACCGGCGGGTGAGCGTGGTGGAGCGCGTTCCGCGCGAGGCGCAGGCGAGGGCGGCGGAGCTGCGCCGCGAGATCGAGCGCCACAATCGCCTCTACTACCGCGACGACGCGCCGGAGATTTCGGACGCCGAGTACGACCGCCTGTTCCACGAGCTCGCCGACCTCGAGGCGCGCCATCCGTCGCTGCGCAGCGCCGACTCTCCCACGCAGCGCGTGGGTGCCGCGCCGGGCACGCAGTTCGCCACCGTGGTGCACCGCGTGCCGATGCTCTCGCTCGCCAACGCCTTCGACGATGCGGACGTGGAGGCCTTCGACCGCCGCTGCCGCGAGGGGCTCGAGGTCGAGAAGGTCGAATACTCGTGCGAGCCGAAGTTCGACGGCCTCGCGGTGTCCCTCGCCTACGAGGATGGCGTGCTGGTGCAGGGCGCGACCCGCGGCGACGGCGCGCGCGGCGAGGACGTGACCGCGAACCTGCGCACCGTGCATTCGATCCCGCTGCGCCTGGAGGTGCGCCGGGCGCCGAAGCTCCTCGAGGTGCGCGGCGAGGTGATCATGCTGCGGCGCGATTTCGAGGAGGTGAACCGGCGCGCGCTGGAGCGCGGCGAGCGCACCTTCGTGAACCCGAGGAACGCCGCCGCGGGCGGGCTGCGCCAGCTCGACCCGAAGCTCACCGCGAAGCGCAAGCTCTCGTTCTTCGCCTACGGCATCGGCACCGCTGAAGGATTCGAGGCGCCGGCGACCCACGCGAAGCTCCTCGACTTCCTCGCCGAAGCGGGCTTCCCGGTGGCGAAGAACCGCCGCATCGCGCACGGCGCGGCTGACCTGCTCGCGTTCTATCGCGAGGTGGGCGCGGGGCGCGCGGCGCTCCCCTACGACATCGACGGCGTCGTCTACAAGGTGAACCGCTCCGCCGAGCAGGAGCGCCTCGGCTTCGTGTCGCGCGCGCCGCGCTGGGCGATCGCGCACAAGTTTCCCGCCGAGGAGGCGACCACCGAGCTCCTCGACATCGGCGTGCAGGTGGGACGCACCGGGGCGCTCACGCCGGTCGCGCGCCTGAAGCCCGTGTTCGTCGGCGGCACCACCATCGAGAACGCGACGCTGCACAACGAGGACGAGGTGCGGCGCAAGGACATCTGGCGGCGCGACACGGTGATCGTGCGCCGCGCGGGCGACGTGATACCCGAGGTGGCCGGCGTCGCGAAGGCCGGCCCGCGCGAGCCGCGCGACCGCTTCGAGATGCCGGCGGCCTGCCCCGAGTGCGGCTCGGCGGTGGTGCGCCTCGAGGACGAGGCGGTGGCGCGCTGCACCGGCGGGCTGGTCTGTCCCGCGCAACGCAAGCAGGCGCTGCTGCACTTCGCGCAGCGCCGCGCGATGGACATCGAGGGCCTGGGCGACAAGCTCGTCGACCAGCTCGTGGAAGGCGGCGTCGTGCGCACGCCCGCGGACCTCTATCGCCTCGGCATCGCCAACCTCGCCGCGCTCGAGCGCATGGGCGGGAAGTCGGCGGCGAACCTGGTGGCGGCGATCGAGAAGAGCAAGGACACCACGCTGCCGCGTTTCCTCTACGCGCTCGGCATCCGCAACGTGGGCGAGGTGACGGCGCGCGACCTCGCGCGCCATTTCGGCACGCTGGACGCGATCATGGAAGCGAGCGCCGAGGCGCTGCAGGAAGCGCCGGACGTGGGCCCGGTGGTCGCCGAATCGATCGCGACCTTCATGAACGAGCGCCACAACCGCGAAGGCATCGAGCAGCTGCGCGCGGTGGGCGTGCACTGGGCCGAGGGGGAGCCCGCGCGGAGGGCTCGCGCCGGCCCCTTCGCGGGTAAGATCGTGGTGCTCACCGGAACCCTGGCCGGAATGACCCGCGACGAGGCGAAGGAACGCATCGAGGCCGCGGGCGGCAAGGTGACCGGGTCGGTCTCGAAGAAGACCGATTACGTGGTCGCCGGCGCCGAGGCGGGCTCCAAGCTCGAGCGGGCGCAGGAACTCGGCGTGCGCGTGCTGGACGAAGAAGAGTTCCTCAAACTGCTCGGCGCATAGGCCGCACATCCATGCCCACCAAAATAACGAAGGCCGTCTTTCCCGTCGCGGGCCTCGGCACCCGCTTCCTGCCGGTCACCAAGGCCTCTCCCAAGGAGATGCTGCCGATCGTCGACAAGCCGCTCATCCAGTACGCGGTCGAGGAGGCGGTCGCCGCGGGCATCACCGAGATGATCTTCATCACGGGGCGCGGCAAGCGCGCGATCGAGGACCACTTCGACAAGGCCTACGAGCTCGAGGCGGAGCTGCAGGCGCACGGCAAGAACAAGCTGCTGCGCGAGGTGCGCGGGCTGCTGCCGGAAGGCGTGAGCTGCACGTACATCCGGCAATCCGAGGCGCTCGGTCTCGGCCATGCGGTGCTGCGCTCGCGCCATCTCGTGGGCGACCAGCCGTTCGCGGTGATCCTCGCCGACGACCTCATCGATGCGCCGCTGCCGGTGATGCGGCAGATGGCGCAGGCCCACGCGCGCCATGGCGGGAGCGTCATCGCGGTGCAGAACGTGGCGCGCGAGGACACCGCGTCCTACGGCATCGTCTCGGCCGACCGCATCGGGCCCTCGATCTCGCGCGTGACCGCGATCGTCGAGAAGCCCAAGCCCGACGAGGCGCCGTCGACCCTCGGGGTGGTGGGCCGCTACATCCTCAGCCCGCGCATCTTCCATTTCCTCGAGAACCTGCGTCCCGGCGCGGGGCGCGAGATCCAGTTGACCGACGCGATCGGGCGCTTGCTGCGCGAGGAGCCGGTGTTCGCCTACGAGTTCGACGGGCGGCGCTACGATTGCGGCTCCAAGCTCGGCTACCTGGAAGCCACCGTGAACTACGCCCTGAAGCATCCCGAAGTGTCGAATCCATTCCGCGCGTTCCTGAACGAGACGGTCGCGCCGCTCGCGCCGGCGAAGCGCGCGTGAACCGCCGCGATGCGCAGCGCCTGCTCGACGAGGCGGACCTGCTGTGCACCGCGGAAGAGGTGGACCGCGCGGTGGCGCGCATGGCGGGCGACATCTCGCGCGCGCTGAAGGACGAGTTCCCGGTGGTGCTCTCGGTGATGGGCGGCGCGGCGGTCTTCACCGGCCGGCTGCTGCCGCTCCTGGGCTTCCCGCTCGAGTTCGGCGCGATCGAGGTCACGCGCTACAACAACGAGACGCAGGGGCGCGACATCGCCTGGCGCCTGCCGCCGCGCGACAACGTGCGCGAGCGCACGGTGCTCGTCGTGGACGACA
The DNA here is from genome assembly GCA_025936275.1 of Burkholderiales bacterium. GTDB lineage: Bacteria > Pseudomonadota > Gammaproteobacteria > Burkholderiales > Usitatibacteraceae > Usitatibacter. The sequence goes on along the minus strand of JAICTR010000269.1, from coordinate 536 downwards.
TCCTCGACGAGGGCGTGACGCTCGCCGCGATCCGCGCGCGGCTCGAGGAGATGGGCGCGCGCAAGGTGTACGCGGCGGTGCTCGCCGACAAGGAGCTCGGCCGCGCGAAGCCCGCGCGCGCGGACTTCGTGGGCGTCACCGTGCCCAATCGCTATGTGTTCGGCTTCGGGATGGACGCCTACGGGCTCTGGCGCAACCTCCCGGCGATCTATGCATTGAAGGACTAAGGCGAAGAACGCAGATGAACGCGGATGAAACGCAGATGACCGCGGCAAAACCGAAAAGGTTACGGCCGAGGAATTTTCAGCCTGTCCGCGAACGGCACGGCCACTCTCATTTTCCATCTGCGGCCATCTGCGTTCGCCTTTTCTGCGTTCATCTGTGTTCCCACGATTTTCACCCGCATCACTCGACAATCCCAGCATGATCGCCATCATCGGAGGCAGCGGCCTCACGAGGCTCGAGAACCTCGAGATCACCCACCGCCAGATCGTCCGCACGCCCTACGGCGAGCCCTCCGGCCCGCTCACGTTCGG
>JAICTR010000402.1 GCA_025936275.1 Burkholderiales bacterium | reverse complement strand
CCTGGCGAGCTCGTTCAGCGTGTTCGGCCAATCGTGCCCGTAGACGAACTCGAAGTACGCGTCGCCCGAGTGGTCGGCGACCGCGCCCCACGTGGACGCGTACTTCATGCCGTGGATGATCGAGCCGTAGCCGCCCGAGGACTTGCCGAAGCAGCCGCGATGCTCGCGCGAGGCGAGCGTGCGGAACTCGCGATCGACGAACGGCACGATCTCCTTCGTGAGGTAATCCGCGTAGTTGCCGATCGCCGACGAGTTCACGTACTGGTTGCCGCCCAGCGCGGTGAAGCAATCGGGGAACACCATGATCGTGGGTCCCATGCGCCGCTCGTGGATCAACCGGGCGACGCGCTCGGGCACGTTCTCGCTGAAGTTCTTCCACGCGATGTGCGAGAGTCCCGAGCCGGTGAAGCCGACGAGATCGTAGAGCGCCGGGAAGCGGCGCCCGCGGCCGTGGGTACCGCCCTCGTCGTACTGCGGCGGCAGCCACACCGCGAGCTTGCGCACGTGCGGATCGCGCAACGCGTTATTGCGCAGGACTTTCGAGTCGTGCTCGAGCACGACCACCCTTCCGTCCTTCCACTGCGGTCGCTTGAGGGCCATGGCGGAATGGTAAAGCAAATGAAAAAGGCACCGCGCCGCGGTGCCTTTCCTCGACCCTCTCCCCGCCCTCTGCCCTGGGATCGCCCCTGGGGAGAGGAAGGGCCTACGCGTTCACGCGCCGCTTGTACTCGTTGGTGCGGGTGTCGATCTCGATCTTGTCGCCCGTGGCGCAGAAGGCCGGCACCTGCACCTCGAAGCCGGTCGAGAGCTTGGCGGGCTTGAGGACCTTGCCCGACGTGTCGCCGCGTACCGCGGGCTCGGTGTAGATCACCTCGCGCACGATCGTGGTCGGCAGCTCGAAGGAGATGGCGCGGCCCTCGTAGAAGAGCGCCTCGCCGGTCATGCCGTCCTCGAGGTAGTTCACCGCGTCGCCGAGGTTCTCCTTCTCGATGTCGATCTGGTTGTACTCGGGATCCATGAAGACGTACATCGGATCGGCGAAGTAGGAGAAGGTGACCTCCTTCTTCTCGAGCACCAGCAGCTCGAACTTCTCGTCGGCCTTGTACACGGTCTCCGTGTTGCTGCCGCTGAGGAGGTTCTTGAGCTTGAGCTTCATGGTGGCGGCGTTGCGGCCGCCTTTGTTGTATTCGGCCTTGAGCACCACCATGGGGTCCTTGCCCACCATGATGACGTTGCCGCTGCGCAGTTCCTGGGCGATTTTCATGAGTCTGTTCCGTTGCGTTCGTGGGGCGCCGCTGGCTAGTTGGGGCGACGCGTCAGAAATATCAAGTGAGCGCGGGAGAGCCCTGTCCGCTCAACGCTTTTCCTTCGGAAAAGCTAATCATTTTAGCACGTTGTCGCAGAAATCCACCAGCTGGTCGCAGAGGTCTCGCCGGGCGGCGAGGCGCCCGCACCAGGCCTCGGCATGGGCCTCGAGTGCATCGCGGCGCGAGACGAACGCGGCCCAGGACTCGGCCAGCGCCGGCCGGTCGCGGCCCTCGTCGCCATCGCGCCGGTTCCACGCTTCCCAGAGGCTCGTGACCGCGCCCGCCCGCGCCCGGTCGAGGTCCGCGGTGTAGCGCTCGAGGAAGGCGGCGAGCTTCACCCAGTGCGCCCCTTCGTCCTGCGGATAGATGTGCCAGGCGAACGGCCGCGCCGCCCATTGCGCGCGCACGAAGGAATCCTCGCCGCGCACGAAGTTCACGTCGCACGCCCAGAGCAGCAGGTCGTAGCGGTCCTGCGGGAGGAACGGGACGCGCAGCACCTCCACCTCGCGTCGCGAGCCGCCGTCGGCGCGATTGCGGCGGATGGCATGCGCGGGCTCCGGACGATCGAGGGCGGTGGCGGCCGCGCCCTCGGGCGCCACCAGCCAGACCGGCCCCGGGTACGAGGCGACGCTGCGGCGCAGCCCCTCGAACGGCGCACCCGCGTAGGCGAAGAGGCTCACCTTGAGCGCGCCCTCGGGGGGCGTGCGGCCGGTGAGACCGCGCCAGAATGCCGCCTGCGCGCCGGCATCGGCGCGGAAGGCGTCGCGGCGCTCGAGGAGCCCGCGCTCACGCAGCAACCCACCGGTGCGGGGCGTGAAGCCGGGAAAGAAAAAGTGCTTCACCAGCGGCAAGCGCGGGTTCGGCGAGGGCAGCGCGTGGCTCCCCTCCACCCAGCTCTCGGCGCTCAGGTACTCGAGGTTGATCCAGCGCGGCTTCACGCGGCGCTCCGCCATCGCCAGCACGTAGGCCTCCGGGGGATCGCAGCCGAAGGTCTCGACCACCACGTCGGCCACGTCGTCCACGGTGAACGGCTCGGAGAGGCGCGCGACCTCGACCCCTTCCAGCCGTTGCAGGTCGTAGGCGGGATCGATCTCGGGGCGCAGCTTGCCGAGCACCGTGAGGTCGTCCAGCCATAGGCGCACCGCCTTGCCATGCTCGACCGCGAGCTGGCGCGCGAGGCGCCACGAGAAGCCGACGTCGCCATAGTTGTCGACGACGCGGCAGAAGACGTCCCAGCGTTCCGCGCGAGCCATGGCGCGATTCTATCCGCGCCCGTATGATCGCCGCGGGAGGAGCCATGGAAGTCGCGACGAAGAACCCCGCGGTGCGCGTGCTGATCGCCGAGGACGAGGCGCACATCCGCACCGTGCTGCGGGCGATCATGACGGCGCTCGGCGCCGAGATCGTGGGCGAGGCCGCGGACGGCGAGGACGCCGTCGCGCTCGCGGCGCAAATGCGCCCCCACATCGTGCTGCTCGACATCAACATGCCGCGCCTCACGGGCGATGCGGCGCTCGAGCGAATCCTCGCCGGCGACCCGCACGTGGTGGCGATCAT
>JAICTR010000537.1 GCA_025936275.1 Burkholderiales bacterium | reverse complement strand
GCCCGCGATCGCTGAGTGGCGCGCGTGCGCCGCGCTCGCGGCCCAGGCGCTGGCTAGCCTCGAGGCGTCGTCTTCGCTGGCGCCGATTCCCAGGAGCGAGGCAACATTCGATTCCTTCGATTCCTCGAATCGGAAGGGTTCAGGACGACCCAAGGGCCGCCGAGCGCGCGGCGCACGCGATCGCTGAGTGGCGCGCGTGCGCCGCGCTCGCGGCCCGGGCGCTGATAGGGACATGCGCCGGCCTCGCGACCCAGGCGCTGATAGGGACACGCGCCGGCATCGCGGCCCAGGCGCTGATGGGGACATGCGCCGGCTTCGCGGCCCAGGCGCTGATGGGAACATGCGCCGGCTTCGCCGCGGCGCGGGCCGAGGCGGGAAGAACGAGGACGCGGCCCCGCCCTCGGCTGTCTACCGCCGAGTGATATCGATCGTCACCGACTTCCGTCGCGGGGCGGACGACACGCGTTGGGCGCGCCCTGGGCGGCCCCTGGGCGGGCGACGCCCGACCAAGCGCAAACCCGGAGAATTGCTGACTCCTCATGCGGTGCGAGGGTTGCTTGAGCCCACTGCACAATGACACGTAACCTCGCACAGACGATGGCGGAGACGGATCCGGGGACCCTGCTCGCGGGCAAGTACCGCGTGGAGCGCGTGCTCGGAACAGGCGGCATGGGCGTCGTGGTCGCAGCAATCCACGAGGCACTCGACGAGCGCGTTGCGATCAAGCTTCTGCGCGCGGAGCGCGTCGCGCAGGCGGATGCGATCGAGCGCGCGCTGCGCGAGGCGCGCGCAACCGTCAAGATCCAGAGCGACCACGTCGTCCGCGTGTTCGACGTGGGGACGCTCGAGAGTGGCGCGCCATACATCGTGATGGAGTACCTCGCCGGTTGTGACCTCGCGCAGCTGCTGTGTGCGGAGGGTCGGCTCGACATCGGCGATGCGGCGGCTTACGTGAAGCAGGCGTGTGATGCCGTCGCGAAGGCGCACGCGATCGGGATCGTGCATCGCGACCTGAAGCCCGCAAATCTGTTTCTCGCGGTCCGCGACGATGCGACCGTGATCAAGGTGCTGGACTTTGGCATCTCGAAGTTCGTGGCGACCGGATCGCAGCGTGTGGATCCAGCACTGACGAACACGGCGTCGGTGCTGGGATCGCCGGCTTACATGTCGCCCGAGCAGCTCGAGTCGCCACGCGATATCGATGGGCGGACGGACGTCTGGAGCCTGGGTGTGATCCTGTTCGAGCTGCTGACGGGCGCGCATCCGTTTGTCGCCGACACGCTGCCCCAGCTCTACAAGAAGATCGCCGAGCAGCCCGCTCCCTCCGTGCGCGGTCTGCGGCCCGATGTGCCACCCGATCTCGATGCGATCGTCGCGCGGTGTCTCGCGAAGAATGCGGGTGATCGGCTCGCGGATGTGACGGCTCTCGGGCTCGCACTCGCGCCACACGCGGTGGATGCGGCCGAGCATCGCAAGATCGCGGCGCTCGCCGAGACCGAGAACGCGAGTAGCGAAGAAGTCCAGTCGGCGCGTCGCGCGTCGAAGATCGAGT
>JAICTR010000149.1 GCA_025936275.1 Burkholderiales bacterium | reverse complement strand
CGGCTGCATCAGCTGCCACACCGCGACCGACCAAGCCACGATGCATCGCAATCCCGGCGTGATCCTCGGCTGCACCGATTGCCACGGCGGCGACGCGACGGTGCACGTGGCGCGCGGGCTCACGCGGCACGACCCGGATTACATCGCCGCGATGCGCCGCGCGCACGTGCTGCCGCGCCACGAGAAGGCGTGGAACTGGCCGTCGAGCGCCACGCCGCCGCGCACTTACACGCTGCTCAACCACGAAAGCCCCGAGTTCGTGCGCTTCATGAACCCGGGCGATTTGCGCGTGGCGCGCGAGGCGTGCGGCGCGTGCCACCTTTCGATCGTGCAGGCCTCCGAGCGCAGCCTCATGGCGACCACCGCGATGTTCTGGGGCGCGGCCGCCTACAACAACGGCGTGATGCCGATGAAGCGCTCGCTCCTGGGCGAGGCGTACACGCGCGAGGGCGGCGCCGCCTCGCTCGTGAATCCGGTGAAGCCCGATGCACACATGGTGTCGAAGGGCATCCTCGCCTCGGTGACGGCGCTGCCGGCGTGGGAGACGGTGCCGCCGGCGGACATCTTCCGCGTCTTCGAGCGCGGCGGGCGCGTGAACGCGAGCCAGTTTCCCGAGGTGGGATTGCCGAACGCTTCCGGGTCGCTCGCGCGCCTGGACGAGCCGGGCCGCCCCGACATCCGCCAGTCCAACCGCGGGCCGGGCACCGGAAGCCGCGTGGCGATCCCGGTGCTGAACGTCACCAAGACACGCCTCAACGATCCCACGCTGTGGTTCCTCGGCACCGAGGACCAGCCGGGCGACTATCGCTCCTCCGGATGCAGCGCGTGCCACGTGATCTACGCCAACGACAACGACCCCGCGCACTCCGCGGGCTATGCGCATTACGGGCACTCGGGCACCAGCGCGAGCGCCGATCCGACGATCCCGCGCGCCGAGCGCGGCCACCCGCTGCGCCACGAGCTCACGCGCGCGATTCCCTCCTCGCAATGCATGGTGTGCCACATGCACCAGCCGAACGTGTTCGTGAACAGCTACTACGGCACGATCATGTGGGATTACGAGAGCGACGCGCCGGCGATGTGGCCGAAGGAGCAGCGCCACCCGAGCGCCGAGGAGGCGCTCGCCATCCTCGAGCGCAATCCCGAGGAGGCGGCGATCCGCGGGCTGTGGGGTGCCGAGAAGTTCCTCGAGAACGTGGCGAAGCTCAATCCGAAGCTGAAGGACACGCAGTTCGCCGACTACCACGGCCACGGCTGGAACTTCCGCTACGTCTTCAAGCGCGACCGGCATGGCGCGCTCCTCGACAAGGAGAACCGCGTCGTCGCCGACGACGACCCGGCGAAGTTCAGGAAGGCCGTGCACCTCGAGTCCATCCACCTCGAGTACGGCTTCCAGTGCGTCGATTGCCACTTCGCGCGCGACATGCACGGCACCGGCCACATCTACGGCGAGGTGGCCGCGGCGATCGAGATCGATTGCGCCGACTGCCACGGCACGGCGGACCACTATCCGACGCTGCGCACCTCGGGACCCGCCGCGCCGCCCGGCGGCACCGACCTCTCGCTGCTTCGCACCGAGGACGGCCGGCGACGCTTCGTGTGGCGCGATGGCAAGCTCTACCAGCGCTCCGCGGTGTACCCGGATCGTGAATGGGAGGTGACGCTGGTGAAGGACACGGTGACGCCGGGCAACCCGCATTACAACCCGAAGGCGGCGCGCGCGAAGCTGATGCACGCCGGTGCCTCGGGACGCCGCGGCGAATGGGGCACGGGCGCGAAGGAATACGCGCATTCCAACGACAAGATGACCTGCTTCACCTGCCACCTCTCGTGGACCACGAGCTGCGCCGGCTGCCACTTGCCGATCCAGGCCAACTGGAAGACCGCGCGCCGCCATTACGAGGGGGGCGAGACGCGCAACTTCGCGACCTACAATCCGCAGGTGGCGCGAAGCGACATGTTCCAGCTCGGGCGCCACGGCAGCGCGAAGGGCGGGCGCATCGCGCCGATCCGCTCCTCCTCCGCCCTCGTGCTTTCCTCGACCAACGCGAACCGCGAGCACATCTACGTGCAGCAGGCGCCGATCTCCTCGAGCGGGTTTTCCTCGCAGGCCTTCGCGCCGCATTATCCGCATACCGAGCGCAAGACCGAGACCAAGGGCTGCAGCGACTGCCACGTCTCGGCCGCGAACGACAACAACGCGATCATGGCGCAGCTCCTCCTGCAGGGCACCGGATTCGTGAACTTCGTGGGGCTCAACGCGTGGCTCGGCGAAGCGGGCCACGTGGAAGCGGTGCGCGTCACCGAATGGGACGAGCCGCAGGCGGTGATCGGCAGCTACCTGCAGCGCTACGCGTATCCCGACGATTACGCGGCGCACGGCAAGCGCGGCATGCGCCTCGAGGAGGCGCACGCGCACGGCTCGGGCGGGCCGGTGCGCTGCATCGCGCTGCGCGGCGAGTACCTGTACGCGGCCGAAGGACGCGGCGGCCTTCGCGTCTACGACGTCGCCTCGATCGCCAACAAGGGCGTCTCGCAGCGCATCGTCACGGCGCCCTTCTCGCCGCTCGGCGACGACACGCACGTCGCCTCGCGCGATGCGGCCTGCGTCGCGCTGCCCACCGACCAGCCGATCGATCCGGCGCGCAATCGCAACGCCGTCCTCCGCGCGCAAAACGAGGAGCAGGCGATGCACCCGATCTACTCCTACGCGGTGGTGGCCGACGCCGAGGAGGGATTGATCCTGGTGAACGTGGAGACGCTCGCGGACGGCGAGCCGCGCAACAACTTCCTGGAGCGCGCGGTCACCTGGAACCCCGACGGCGTGCTCGACGGCGCACGCCACGTGACGCTCGCCGGCGACGACGCGTACGTCGCCACGCCGCGCGGCATCGCGATCGTGAGCCTCGCCGATCCGCGGCGTCCGCGGCTCGTCGCGCAGGTGGCGCTTCCCGGCGCGCGCGCGAGCGCGCTGCAGTTCCGCTACCTCTTCGTGGCTGCCGACGCGGGGCTCGAAGTCGTCGACGTCACCGTGCCGGAGAAAGCGCGGCTCGTCCCCGCCGCGCGCGTGCCGCTCGCCGATGCGCAGCGCGTGTACCTCGCGCGCACTTATGCCTACGTCGCCGCGGGCCGCGAGGGCCTCGCGATCGTCGACATCGAGCGGCCCGAGCACCCGCGCCTGGTGGACAAGTTCACCGCCGGCGGAAAGATCGCCGATGCGCGCGACGTGGTGGTCGGTTCCACCAACGCCTCGCTCTTCGCCTATGTCGCCGACGGCCGCGGCGCGCTCGAGGTGATCCAGCTCACCGCGCCCGACACGCAGCCGCGCTTCTACGGCTTCAGCCCCGCGCCGCGGCCCGCGCTCGTCGCGTGGCGCGAGACGCGCTCGGCCGCCCTCGCGCTCGCGCGCGGCCTCGATCGCGACCGCGCCGTCGACGAGACCGGCGGGCAGGTCGCGGTCTTCGGGCGCGTGGGATCGCGGCCCTTCACGCTCGAGGAGCAGCGCAAGCTCTACCTCGCTCCGGACGGCGGCGTGTGGACCGTGAAGGACGCACCGTGATGCGCCTCCCCCGCCATGCGCCCCGCACGGCCGCGCTGCTCGCCGCCGCGACCTTCGCGCTCGCCTCGTTCGCGCAGGTCTTGCCACAGCACTCGAAATCGACGAGCCTCGGGGTCGTCACCTGCGCGAGCAGCCTCTGCCACGGCGCGGTGTCCCCCTGGAAGGATTCCGACATCCTGCAGAACGAATACGTCACCTGGTCGCGCGTCGACAAGCACGCGACGCGCGCCTATGCGGTGCTCTCGAGCGAGCGCTCGCGCGCGATCGCGAAGAACCTCGGCATGAAGGAGCCGCCCGATCGCGCCAGGCTGTGCCTCGACTGCCATGCGTTCGACCCGCCGCCGGCGCTGCGCGGCGCGCGCTTCAAGCTCGAGGACGGCGTGAGCTGCGAGGCCTGCCACGGCCCCGCGGGCGACTGGATCGAGCGCCACGCGGCCGCGGGCGCGACGCACGCGGACAACGTCGCGCACGGCCTCTATCCGCTCGACGATCCGGTGGCGCAGGCGAAGCTCTGCCTCTCGTGCCACTTCGGCGACTCCGAGCGCTTCGTCACCCATCGCATGATGGGCGCGGGGCACCCGCGCATGAGCTTCGAGCTCGACACGTTCGCCGCGACGCAGCCGGCGCACTACGTGATCGACGCGGACTGGCATCGACGCAAGGGCGAGTGGGATCCGGTGCGCGTGTGGGCGATCGGCCAGGCGCTCGCCGCCGAACGCATCCTCGACGTGCTGCTTGACCCGCGCCGCAGCCGCGACGGCCTCTTCCCCGAGCTGGTGGTCTTCGACTGCAACGCCTGCCACCACCCGATGTCGGATGCGCGCTGGACGCCGCGCCTGGGCACGAGCCCCGGCCACATCCGCCTGAACGACGCGAACCTCCTGATGCTGCGCGCCATCGTGCGCCGCGTGATGGACGGCGACGCGGCCGAGGGCTTCGTGCATCGCTCGCTCGCGCTCCGCCGCGCGGTTTCGGGCGATGGCGGCGACGCGGGCGAGGCGCTGCGCGCGATGCGCGAAGAGCTCGACGGCGTCGTGCGCGCGATCTCCGCGCACCGCTTCACGCCGTCGGACCTGCGCGCGATGCTCGCCTCGCTGGTGGAGGAAGGCCTGGCGGGCGGCTACCACGACTACGCGGGAGCCGAGCAGGCGACCATGGCGATCGCGAGCCTGCTCGACTACCTCGCGCGCCACGGGCTGCTGCGCGACGTGCGCGCGGCCAATGGCGCGCTCGATCGCCTGTATGCCGCGGTGAAGGACGACGAGCGCTATCGCCCGGAGCGATTCCGCGATGCCCTGGGCGCGTTGCGCACGGAGGTGCTCCGATGAGCGCCCAAGTGCTCGACATCGGCATCGTGGGCTCCGGCCCCGCGGGCCTCTCCGCCGCCGCCCACGCCGCCGAGCTCGGCGTCTCGCACGTGCTCCTCGAGGCCGCCCACCACGCGTCCGACACGATCCACAAGTACCAGAAGGGCAAGCACGTGATGGCCGAGCCGCAGGTGCTGCCGCTGCGAAGCGACCTGCCCTTCACCGCCGGCAAGCGCGAGGCGGTGCTCGAGGCGTGGGACCGCGGCATCGCGCGCCTCGGCGTGGACATCCGCTACGCGAGCGAGCTCGCGGCGATCGGCGGCGCCGACGGGCTGTTCGAGCTGAAGACGCGCCGCGGCGAGACGCACCTTTGCCGCAAGGTGATCCTCGCCATCGGCCTGCAGGGAAACCTGCGCAAGCTCGGCGTGCCGGGCGACGACCTCGACGGCGTGCAGTACCAGCTCGACGATCCCGACGAGTACGCGGACGAGACCATCGTCGTCGTCGGCGCCGGCGACGCGGCGATCGAGAACGCGCTCGCGCTCGCCGATCGCAACCGCGTGATCCTCATCAACCGCAACGAGGAGTTCTCGCGCTGCAAGGAGGGGAACCTCTCGCTGGTGCTCGCCGCGATCAAGGAGGGACGCCTCGAGTGCCGCTACGCCACGAGCGCCCTGCGCCTCGAGAAGGGCGCGCCCGGGGCGCCGCCCGTCGCCTTCCACCTGAAGACGCCGGCGGGACCGGACGCGATCGAGTGCCATCGCGTGATCGCGCGCCTGGGCGCGATTCCGCCGAGGAAGCTGGTCGAGTCGTTCGGCGTGCGCTTCCCGAGCGACGACCCGAACTGCGTGCCGCAGCTTTCCGATCGCTACGAATCGAACGTGAAGGGCCTGCACATCGTGGGCGCGCTGGGCGGCTGCCCGCTCATCAAGCAGGCGATGAACCAGGGCTACGAGGCGGTGGAGTTCGCGCTCGGCCGCGAGGTCGCGCCCGCCGACGAGCCGCTGCTCGAGCGCAAGCTCGCCGGCTTCTCGCGCACCCTGAAGGTCGCGCAGGTGCTCGACGTGGTCCAGGAGCAGGTGCCGCTCCTCTCGGGCCTGAACCGCCTGCAGCTGCGCGAGTTCCTGCTCGATTGCGGAGTGCGCACGCCCGGCGAGGGCGAGATCGTTTTCCGGCGAAACGACTACACCAACTCGTTCTTCATGATCACCAGCGGCGAGGTGCTGGTGGAGCTGGCGGCGCCCGGCCGCGAAGCGCAGTGGCTCGCGCTCGGCCCCGGCCAGTTCTTCGGCGAGATGGGGCTCATCTCGGGGCGGCGCCGCGCCAACACGGTCGTCGCGGGCTCGCATTGCGTGCTGCTCGAGGCGCCGCGGCGCGCGATGCTCAAGCTCATCGCCTCGGTCGAGTCGATCCGGCGGCAAGTGGACGACGTGTTCCTCGAGCGTGCCGTGCGCACCTACCTCGCGCCGATGCTTCCCGACGCGGAGCTGCAGGAGCTCATCGCCGCCGGCGTGCAGGCGCGCTCGTACGGCGGCGGCGAGGTGCTGTTCCGCGAGAACGACGCGCCCGACGGCCTCTACCTCATCCGCCGCGGCTCGGTGACGATCTCGCGCAGCATCGCGGGGCGCGAGGTGGTGCTCTCGTACCTCGCCGCCGGCAACTACGTGGGCGAGATGGCGCTCATCTCGCAATCGCCGCGCACGGCCACGGTGCGCGCCACCACGGCGACCGAGGCGATCGTGCTCGATGCCGCCACCTTCCGCCGCGTGCTCGCGCGCAACCCGCGCTGGAGCGAGGAGATGCAGCAGCACTACCTCGAGCGGCTGCGCGCCAACGCCGCGATGGAGGCGCAGCAGGAGCCGGGCAACCTCATCTCCTTCCTCATGCAGCAGGGGATCGGCGAGGCGACCGACGTGCTGCTGATCGACGAGGCGCTGTGCATCCGCTGCAACAACTGCGAGAAGGCCTGCGCCGACACGCACGACGGCACCTCGCGCCTCGCGCGCGAGGCGGGGCCCACCTTCGCCGGCATCCACGTGCCGACCTCGTGCCGCCATTGCGAGCATCCGCACTGCATGAAGGATTGCCCACCCGATGCCATCCACCGCTCCGCCGAGGGCGAGGTGTACGTGGACGATTCCTGCATCGGCTGCGGCAACTGCGAACGCAACTGCCCGTACGGCGTGATCCAGCTCGCCTCCTCGGATCCCGCTCGCACGCGGCCCAGCCTG
>JAICTR010000421.1 GCA_025936275.1 Burkholderiales bacterium | reverse complement strand
TCGGCATCGACAATGCGTACGTCGATGTCTCCGGCGAGGAAGTGCCGATCATGGACGGGAGCGCCGGGACCTTCGTCTTCCTGCTGCAGTCGGCGGGAATCGCGGAGCAGGCGGCGCCCAAGCGCTACGTGCGCATCCTCGAGACGGTCGAGATCGAGCAGGGCGACAAGAAGGTTCGCCTCGAGCCCTTCAACGGGTTCAAGGTCTCGTTCGCGATCGAGTTCAGCCACCCGGTGTTCGACCCGGCCCGCTCGCGGGTGGACATCGATTTTGGCGAGGTGTCGTTCGTGCGCGAGGTTTCACGCGCGCGCACATTCGGCTTCACGCAGGAAGTGGAGATGATGCGCGCCAAGGGCCTCGCCCGCGGCGGCTCTCTCGACAACGCCATCGTCGTCGACGACTTCCGCGTGCTGAACGCCGAGGGCTTGCGCATGGAAGACGAGTTCGTCATGCACAAGGCGCTCGACGCGGTGGGCGACCTGTACCTCCTGGGCCATCCGCTGATCGGTGCCTTCGAGGGCCGCAAATCGGGGCACGCGCTCAACAACCAGCTCCTGCGCAAGCTCCTCGCCACCGAGGGCGCGTGGGAAGAAGTGAGCTACGACCGCGTCGAGGCGCTTCCCCGCGCCTTCGCCAACCTCATCCTGCAGCCGCAGTAGGCCGGATCACCGTTTGCGGGAAATGCGCCGCAGCGTCTCGCGCAGCGGCGAATCCGACAGGCCGCGCGCCACCTCTTCCAGCTTGTCCCGCGGAAGCTCGCCACGCGCCTTCACGGGGCGCCGAGGTGTGACCTGCTTCACTTGAACTTCTACCCTTATTGAATTAAATTCCTGATCCGTCGAGTGTTTCGAGGATTTCCGCGCCGCGTCGCGCAACCCCTCCAGCACCCGCGGCGCGAGTTGCCGGAGGACCGTCGCAACCGGTCCATTGGCCGCGCAAATCACAACAGTCGTTCCGTCAATGGCGCACACCCGGCTCGCTTCCACCAGGGGCTCGGGAACCAGGGACCGGTAGCGCCGCTGCAGGCGCTTGATGAAGGCGAGCCGCGCGGCGACCTGCTGCAGCTCGGCCGCGCTGCCCAGGAGCTTTGCGATGGGTTCGGTGGCCATGATGGGGAACGGAGGGGTGAGTTGAACATTATTCTCGTTTCGGACAGCCTCGCGAAGAGCCGGTCCGTGACGCTGTCGCAAGGGCAGGTGATGCTGATCGCCTTCGGCATCCTCGTCGCCGGATTCGTGCTCGCCACCGGCACCTACTTCGCGACCATGCGGCTCGCGGCCGACGCGAGCAACCCGTATTTCCGCGCCCTCGTCGCGTCGCTGCATCGCGACGACGCGCAGCGCTCGCAGGCGCAGGTGAAGGAGAACCTCAACGCGCTCGCCGCGAAGGTGGGCGAGCTGCAGGCGCGCATCCTGCGGCTCGATGCGTTCGGCGAGCGGCTCGCGAAGGCCGCCGGCATCAAGCGCGACGAGTTCCACTTCGACGAGAAGCCGGGCCAGGGCGGCCCCATGGTGCCGCTCGACCACGACCTTACCGTGCCCGAGTTCGAGCGGATGCTCGACGACATGTCGCGCGTCGTCGACGACCGCAGCGAAAAGCTCGGCGTGCTCGACTCCTTCTTCATGGATGACCGGCTCGCGCGCAAGACGATCCCGACCACCATGCCGGTGAGCGGCGGATACTACTCGTCGAACTTCGGCTACCGCGTCGACCCGATCAACGGGCATTCGGAATTCCACACCGGCGTGGACATCGTCGCGCCGGTCGGCACGCGCGTCATGGCGGCCGCGGGGGGCGTCGTGTCGTTCTCGGGCACCATGCCCGAGTACGGCAACATGGTCGACATCGACCACGACAACGGGCTCACCTCGCGCTATGCGCACCTCTCCAAGCGGCTGGTGAAGGTCGGCGACGTGGTGATGAAGGGCCAGCCGATCGCGCTGGTCGGCAACACCGGCCGCACCACCGGGCCGCACCTGCACTTCGAGGTGCGCGAGAAGGGCATCCCCCTCAACCCCGGGAAGTTCCTCGCGCTCGGCAAGAGCGAGCTGATGCTGAAAGCGGCGGTGCGCCACTAGCCGGGGCGCCTGCGCCGGGGTTGCCGCGGGCGCGGGCGAGCCCCATCTCCCCTTATAATTGATGATCGCCGGCCCCTCCATGGGCCGGCTTCCGCGTTTTCCACGCCTCCGCTCCCCGTGCTCAACACCGCTCTCAAGGCCATCTTCGGCAGCCGCAACGACCGACTGCTCAAGCAATACCGCAAGACCGTCGAATCGATCAACGCCCTCGAGCCCGGGATCCAGAAGCTCACGGACGAGGCGCTCGCGGCGAAGACGCCGGAGCTCAAGCAGAAGCTCGCCAACGGCGCGAAGCTCGACGACATCCTGCCCGAGGCCTTCGCCGTGGTGCGCGAGGCCGGCAAGCGCGTGCTCGGCATGCGCCACTTCGACGTGCAGCTGGTGGGCGGCATGGCGCTGCACCAGGGAAAGATCGCGGAGATGCGCACCGGCGAGGGCAAGACCCTGGTCGCGACGCTGCCCTCCTATCTGAACGCGCTCGAAGGCAAGGGTGTCCACGTCGTGACGGTGAACGACTACCTTGCGCGCCGCGACGCGGAATGGATGGGCCGCATCCACCGGTTCCTCGGCATGTCGGTGGGCGTGGTGGTTCCGCAGAT
>JAICTR010000292.1 GCA_025936275.1 Burkholderiales bacterium | reverse complement strand
GCCTTCAAGCAGACGCTCGGCCTCACGAACGCGGAGCTTGCCGCCCTTCTCGGCGTGAGCGTCCGGACGCTCGCTCGCTGGAATCCATCGCGCTCGAAGCTCGACCTGGTGAGCGGCGATCGGCTGGTGCGCTCCGCCGGCCTCTTCGCGATCGCCGCCGAGGTGCTGGAGGATGCGGATGCGGCCGCGCGCTGGATGAAGACGCCGCAGCGGGCGCTCGCCGGAGCCGTGCCGCTGCACCTCGCGCAGACGGACGTCGGCACGCGCGCGGTCGAAGCGCTGCTCGGCCGCATGGAGCACGGTGTCTACACCTGATCCAGGTGTGAAGTTTCAATGGGTTCGTGAGCGTTCGTGAGAAGGCGCGCGCGCGTCCGCTATCATTCGGGCCTTCCCACCGAGCTTCCGCATGCCTCGCGCCGACAAGAAGTCCGTCCCCGCCTTCACGCCGTACCAGAAATTCGTCGTCGCCGCCCTCGCCTTCCTGCAGTTCGCCGTGATCCTGGACTTCATGATCGTGGCGCCGCTGGGCGCGCTGGTGATGCCCGCGCTCGCCATGTCGCCGCGGCAGTTCGGCCTCATCGTCTCGGCTTACGCGTTCAGCGCGGGGGCGAGCGGGCTCCTGGTCGCGGGCTTCGCGGACCGCTACGACCGCAAGAAGCTGCTGCTCTTCTTCTATGCGGGCTTCGTGCTGGGGACGCTCTGGTGCGGGCTCGCCAATTCGTTCCACGCGCTCCTCGCCGCGCGCGTCTTCACCGGCGTCTTCGGCGGCGTCATCGGCTCGGTGGTGCTGGCGATCGCGACCGACTTGTTCCGCCCGGAGCAGCGAGGCCGCGTGATGGGCTTCATCCAGACGGCGTTCGCCGCGAGCCAGGTCATGGGACTGCCCGCGGGCATCTACCTCTCCAATCGCTGGGACTGGCACGCGCCGTTTCGCGCGATGGTGGCGATCGGGATCGTCGCGGGGCTCGTGGTCGCGTGGAAGCTGCGACCGGTCGCGGCGCATCTCACGCAGCGGCAGGAGCACAGCCCCTGGATGCACCTCTGGCACACGGTGCGCGAGCCGCGCCACTGGAGCGCGTTCCTCACGATGATGCTGCTCGCGACCGGCGGCTTCATGCTGATGCCGTTCGGAAGCGCCTACGTGGTGAACAACCTCGGCATCTCGATCACGAGCCTGCCGACGATCTACCTCATCACCGGCATCTTCACGATCTTCATCGGCCCGCTGGTGGGGAAGCTCGCCGACCGGCAGGGGAAGTATCCGGTGTTCGTCGGCGGCAGCATCGTTTCCATCATCATGGTGCTGATCTACACGCACCTGCCGCCGATCTCGCTAACGCTACTCATCGTCGTGAACGTCGTGCTGTTCATGGGCATCTTCTCGCGGATGATCCCGTTCCAGGCGCTCTCGACCTCGGTGCCCGAGGTGACCAAGCGCGGGGCGTACAACTCGCTCGGTGCTGCCATTCAACAGGTGTCGGGCGGGATCGCGTCGGTGATCGCGGGACACATCGTCACGTCGGCGCCGGACGGGAAGCTCGAGCACTTTCCCGATGTCGGCTACGTGGTGGTTTGCGCCACGCTGGCGACGATGTTCACCACGTGGAAGATGAAGCAGGGGATCGAGCGGCGGGCGGGGGCGGTGCGGGAGGCGGGTGCTTAGCTTTCTCCCTCTCCCTTGGTGCCAGCACGACGCGTGTCATCGTGCGCGCGATCCGGGCTACTTCTTCTCGACGACCACGCGCCCGTCTTTCACGTAGACGCGGTACTTGTTCCCGTCCTTGCACGTGGCGACGAAGTCGTTGTCGCCTTGCACGACGTAGCTCACGACCTCGCCGCAGGGCTTGCCCTGGAGCGCGATGACGGCGGAAAGGTCCTGGCGCTGCTTCGGATCGTCGGCCGCGAGGGCGATCGAAGCGGCGCAGCACGCGGCGAGGACGAAGAGGGCGGCTCGATGCATGGTTCCTCCTAGGAGAATTCGGCGAGCTTGTGCGGATCGACGAGGACGCCCCAGATCGCATCGCGCGAAGTGCTGACGTCGTGCGCCAGCTTGGGATCGCGATCCTGCAGCAGCGAGAGCACCTTCATCAGCAGCAGCTCGAATGCGGGCCGCAACTGCGAGAGCGTGGGCGGCCGCACGCCCCGATGGTAGGCGCGGAACTCGCCGACCAGGTCGTCCACCTGGTTCTTGAGCGAGAGCTTGGTGAGGAGGCCGATCGCGCTCGTCTCCTTCAACCGCTCCTCGAGCGAGGCGAGGTCGAGCGGCGCGGGCGCGGGCGGCTTGGTCGCGGCGCTTGGGGGCGCCGACGCGGTACTCGGAGGTTTCGATTGCGGCTGCGCGGGTTGCGTCGCGGCGCTGGACGGCTTGGGCGCGGGCTTCGGCTTCGGTTCGGGCTTCGGTTCGGGCTTCGGTGCGAGCTTCGTTTCCGGCTTCGTCTCGGGCTTCGCTTCCGCCCCTGGCTTCGGCTCCGGCTTCGATTCCCGCTGTGCCCCGGGCGCCGGCTTGGCTTCGGCCTGGGGTTCCGGCTTCGGCGCAGCTTGCGGCGTGGGTTCGGCCAGCGTCGAAGACGTGGTTGCCGTTTCCTGTTTGCTGGAATCGGCGATTTGCATCGAGGGTGACGGCGCCGGGTTTCGTGCAGTCGACGCAGGCGCGGGCCGCTGGGCCGCGCACGCTGTGAGCAGCGCAACACAAGAGGCGACGATGGCGCGAACGATCATGCAGGTATGGGCGTCACTGCGTGCCCGGCGCGCGGGAAGATCGTGCCGCTCCCTGCCCATCAATCGGGATTCGAAAAAGCCGATGCGCATGGGAGGACCTTCCGCTCAGTCCTTTCGATGCTTCTCCAGCCAGTCGACGTCGGCGAGATCCTGTGGGCGCGCGACGGCTCGCTTATTCACGATGAGATCGCGCGCGGCAAGGACCGGTACGGGAAGGTCGGCGAAATGCGCCATGAGCCGGTCCCGCCACGCTTCGTCGAAGCCGACGCCGTCGATGCTCGTCAGCACGTCGATGCGGATCGGCGCCACTCCGATCTGGAACACCGTGCCCACCCGCGTGAGGTCCGTTTCGCTCAGGTCCCGCAGCGGCGCGCCGAACGCACGCAACGCTTCGACGACGCGCTTCGCATTGGCCGGCTCGGGCCGCACCCAGACATCGAGATCGCCGGTGGCCCGCACGTAGCCGTGCGCGGCGAGGGCGTGCGCGCCCACGACGAGGTACTCAACGCGGTGCGCGTTGAATGCAGACAACAGATCTTTGAAGTCTGGGCTCACCGGCGCCTCGCCACGCAAGGCATTGCAGCGTCAGCTCCCAGACCGCGCTCATGCGCGACTCGGGAGTGGAGCCTTCCCACTCGGGCGGCCCGGGCGGCGGATCGCCCGCGCGGATGACACGGCTCGAAATGTCGGCTCGCTTCATGCGGACATTATCGCCGATCCGGGTTCGCGTTGTCCGGCGAAGAGCGGGTTCCGGATTTCGAGATCGCCGTCAACGGCACAGCCAAGCCTCCACGGCCTCGTTGAACCGCTGCGGCTGCCGGCTCATGACCCAGTGGCCGGTCTCCAGCGCGACGACCTGGTTGCCCGGCCGCGCGGCGAGGGCGTCGGCCCACGCGGGCGTGTGGAAGAGGAAGGGCTTGCGGCTGCCGTATATGAAGAGCATCGGAACCGCGGGCTCGAAGCGCACCATGCCGCGGTAGGAGCCGTACGCCTTCATCCACCGGATGTAATACGGATAGTCCATGCGCGAGTCGATGAAGCGCGGATCCGAGGGACAGCGGCTCGCGCGCGCCATCCAGAGCGTCATCCAGTCGCCGATGCCGCCGCCGATCCGCCACGCGATGGCAAGCCATATCTGATACGCGAACACCATGGCCTTCGCCCTGGCGGTGAGCGAGCGCACGTGCTGGCGCGTGCCCGCGTCGCCGATATCCACGCCGACGATCCTCGAGACGAGCGACGGATGCCGCATCGCGAGCTGGTAGCCGAACGCGGCGCCCCAGTCGTGCAGCATCAGGATCACCTTCCGCCCCGGCGACGCCTGCTCGATGATCTTCACGAAGAGG
>JAICTR010000008.1 GCA_025936275.1 Burkholderiales bacterium | reverse complement strand
TCACGCTCATGAGGTCCACGGCCCGGCCGCCGAAGCCGCCCTGCTCGGCAGGAAACGGCAGGCCGAGGAGCCCGATCTCCGCGAGCTTCGCCCACACCTCGCGGCTCCACCCTTCGCGCGAGGCGACGATGCCTTTGCGCGCCTCGAAGCCGTAGTCCTGCGCGACGAAGCGCCGCACCGAATCGGCGACCAGCCGCTGCTCTTCGCTGTAGTCGAATTTCACTGGATATATCCCTCTAGAGGCCGAGGCTCATCTTGGCGATGATGTTGCGCTGGATCTCGTTCGACCCGGCGTAGATCGAGGTCTTGCGGAAGTTGCAGTAGCGCGGCGCGATGCCCGCCATCACGTCGTCGAAATCCGCCGCGGGATCGACCGCGCGGAACGGCTGCGCCAGCGGGCCCGCCGCTTCCATCATGAGCTCGGTCAACGCCTGCTGGATCTCGGTGCCGCGGATCTTGAGCATCGAGACTTCGGCGCCCGGCGCACGCCCGCCGCGCAGCTGGTCGAGGAAGCGCAGGTTGGTGATCTCGAGCGCCATCAGCTCCACCTCGACGCGCGTCACCTTGTCGCGAAAGCGCGGGTCCTCCATCAGGGAGCGGCCATGCTTCGCCTGCGATGCGGCGAATTCCTTGAGCTTCTCCAGCTCGCGGCGCGAGCCGCCGATGCGCGCGGTGTTCATGCGCTCGTGGCCGAGGAGGTACTTGGCGACGGTCCAGCCCTTGCCTTCCTCGTGCACGAGGTTCGCCACGGGTACCTTCACGTCGTCGAAGAACACCTCGTTCACCTCGTGGCCGCCATCCATGAGGATCAGCGGGCGCACGGTGATGCCCGGCGTCTTCATGTCGATCAGCAGGAACGAGATGCCTTCCTGCTTCTTCTGCGCCGAATCGGTGCGCACCAGGCAGAAGATCCAGTCGGCGTAATGCGCGAGCGTGGTCCAGGTCTTCTGGCCGTTCACCACGTAGTGCTCGCCCTCGCGCACCGCGCGCGTCTTGAGCGACGCGAGGTCCGAGCCCGAGCCGGGCTCCGAGTAGCCCTGGCACCAGAAATCGTCGCCGTCGTAGATGCGCGGCAGGAAGCGCTGCTTCTGCGCGGGCGTACCGAACTTGAGCAGCACCGAGGCGCACATGGTGAGGCCGAAGGGAATCAGCGGCGGCGCGCCCGCGTAGCCGCATTCCTCCTCGAAGATGTAGCGCTGCACAACGTCCCAGTCGGTGCCGCCCCATTCGCGCGGCCAGGAGGGCGCGACCCAGCCCTGCCTGGCGAGGATGCGGTGCCAGCGGAGCAGGTCCTCGCGCGTAAGCTCGGCGTAGCGGGCGACCTTGTCGCGCAGGTCCGTGGGAAGGTTCGCGCGCAGCCACGCACGCACCTGGTCGCGGAACGCCAGCTCTTCGGGGGAATAGTTGAGGTCCATGATGGGCTCTCACAGTCGGCGCGCCTCGCCGATCCGATAGTGTAAGCTCGCCGCGGGCGCCGCAGGATCGGCGCGACGAGAGGACGGAACGGCCATGGGCGTGCGCAAGCTCTTCGATCTTTCCGGGCGCGTGGCGCTCGTCACCGGCGGCTCCCGCGGGCTGGGGTTGCAGATCGCGGAAGCGCTGGGCGAAATGGGTGCGCGCGTGGCGCTCACCGCGCGCAAGCGCGACGAGCTGGACGAAGCGTGCGCGCACCTGAAGGCGCAAGGCATCGAGTCGTTGCCGCTGGTTTGCGACATGTCGAAGAGCGAGGCGATCGCGCCGATGGTGGAGCAGGCCGCCGCGAAATGGGGCGCGATCGACATCCTCGTGAACAACGCCGGCACCACGTGGGGCGCGGACATGCTCGAGCATCCGCTCGAGGCGTGGAAGAAGGTGGTCGACCTCAACCTCACGGCGATGTTCGTGACGAGCCAGGAAGTGGGACGGCGCTGCATGGTGCCGCGGCGCCGCGGCAAGGTGATCAACATCGCCTCGGTGCTGGCGCTGGTGGGCGGCGGCGATCCGGGCCGCCCGGGGACCATCGCGTACAACACCAGCAAGGGCGGCGTGGTGAGCTTCACGCGCACGCTCGCCGCGGAGTGGGCGCGCCACGACATCAACGTGAACGCGATCGCGCCCGGCTTCTTCCCGACGAAGATGACCCAGGGCCTGATGGAGATGATGGGCGACCAGGTGGCGCGCAAGGCGCCGCTGAACCGCGTCGGCGGCCCCGAGGACCTGAAGGGCGCGGCGCTGCTGCTCGCCTCCGATGCGGGCGCCTTCATCACCGGCCAGGTGATCACGGTGGACGGCGGCTACACGGCGGTCTAGCGATGGACGTCGGCAAGGCGGTCGGTCGGCCGATCCCGTTCGCGAGCCTCCTCGGCATCCGGCTGCGCACGCGCGAGACGGGACACGTGGTGCTGGAGCTCGATCTTCGCGACGACCTCATGAACAGCGCCGGCACCGCGCACGGCGGCGTGCTGATGACGCTCCTCGACGTGGCGATGTCGATCGCCTCGCGCACCGCGCGGCCCGACACGACCTTCGCGGTGACGATGGAGATGAAGACGAGCTTCATCGCGCCGTGCTCGGGATTGCTGGTGGCCGAGGCGCGATGCGTGCACGCGGCGCGCTCGGTCGCCTTCGCCGAAGGCGAGGTCCGCGAGGAAGCCTCCGGCAAGCTTGTGGCGCGTGCGAGCGGCACCTTCATGCTGAAGCGCGAAGCGGCCGCCGCGCCGGGCGACGCATGAGCGACTTCAGCGCCTACCAGGGGACGCGGCCGGTCGCCGAGGCGCACCGCTTCGATGTCGGCGCGCTCGAGCGCTGGATGGGCGAGCACGTCGCTGATTTCTCCGGGCCGCTCGCGGTGGAGCAGTTCCGCGGCGGGCAATCGAATCCGACGTTCCTCCTCACCGCGCCCGATCGCCGTTACGTGATGCGCCGCAAGCCCCCCGGAAAGCTCCTGCCGTCGGCGCACGCGGTGGATCGCGAGTATCGCGTGATCACCGCTTTGGGCCAAACCGGCTTTCCAGTGGCGCGCACCTACGCGCTGTGCACCGACGAGTCGGTGATCGGCGCGATGTTCTATGTGATGGATTACGTCCAGGGGCGCGTGCTGTGGGACCCGACGCTTCCCGGCATGGCGAGCGGCGAGCGGCGCGCGATCTACGACGAGGTGAACCGCGTCATCGCGCGCCTGCACCGGGTCGATTACGCCGCGATCGGGCTCGCCGACTACGGCAAGCCCGGCAACTACTTCCAGCGCCAGATCGACCGCTGGAGCCGGCAATACAAGGCTTCGGAGACCGAGCGCATCGAGGCGATGGACCGGTTGATCGAGTGGCTGCCGCGCAACATTCCCGCGGGCGACGCCACCTCGATCGTGCACGGCGACTACCGCATCGACAACGTGATCTTCCATCCCGCCGAGCCGCGCGTCCTCGCGGTGCTCGACTGGGAGCTTTCCACGCTCGGCCACCCGATGGCGGATTTCTCGTACCACATGATGGCGTGGCGGCTTTCGTCGACGGAGTTCCGGGGCTTGCGCGGCGCAGACCTCGAGGCGCTCGGCATTCCGTCGGAAGAGCGTTATCTCGCGACGTACCTCGAGCACACCGGCCTGCCGCGGCCGAGCGAGAAGGACTGGAACTTCTGCATGGCGTACAACATGTTCCGCGCCGCGGCGATCTTCCAGGGCGTGATGGCGCGCGCGGTGGCGGGCAACGCGGCGAGCGCGCAGGCGGTCGAGACCGGCAAGCGCGCGCGCCCGATGGCCGAGCTCGGCTGGCGGCAGGTCGAGCGGTTGCGGTCTTCCTGAGGAGCGAGCGATGGACTTCGAGTATTCGCCGAAGGTGCAGGCGCTGCGCCAGCGCCTGATCGCGTTCATGGACGCGCACGTCTACCCCAACGAGCGCCGCTTCGAGGAGGAAGTCGCGGAGGGCGATCGCTGGCAGCCCACGCGCGTGGTCGAGGAGTTGAAGCACAAGGCGAAGGCCGCCGGTTTGTGGAACCTCTTCCTGCCCCAATCGGAGCTCGGCGCCGGCCTCACCAACGCCGAGTACGCGCCGCTCTGCGAGATCATGGGCCGCGTGCATTGGGCGCCGGAGGTGTTCAACTGCTCCGCGCCCGACACCGGGAACATGGAGGTGCTCGAGCGCTACGGCACGCCGGAGCAGAAGAAGCGCTGGCTGGAGCCCCTCCTCGCCGGCGAGATCCGCTCCGGCTTCGCGATGACCGAGCCCGCGGTCGCCTCCTCGGATGCGACCAACATCCAGGCCGCGATCCGCCGCGAGGGCGATGCGTACGTGATCAACGGGCGCAAGTGGTGGACCTCGGGCGCCGGCGACCCGCGCTGCGCGGTGCTGATCTTCATGGGCAAGACCGACCCGGGCGCCGACAAGCACCGGCAGCAATCGATGATCCTCGTGCCAATGGCCACGCCGGGCGTGCGGCGCGTGCGTCCCCTCACGGTGTTCGGCTACGACGATGCGCCCCATGGCCACCTCGAGATGGAATTCGAGGACGTGCGCGTGCCGGCTTCCAACATGCTCCTCGGCGAGGGACGCGGATTCGAGATCGCGCAGGGACGCCTCGGACCGGGTCGCATCCACCATTGCATGCGCCTGGTCGGCGTCGCGGAGCGCGCGCTGGAGAAGATGTGCGTGCGCGTGAAGTCGCGCGTCGCCTTCGGACGGCCGATCGCGGAGCACGGCGTGACGCTCGAGCGCATCGCCGAATCGCGCATCCTCATCGACCAGGCGCGCCTCCTCACGTTGAAGGCCGCTTGGATGATGGACACCGTCGGCAACAAGGCGGCGCGCGCGGAGATCGCGATGATCAAGGTGGTCGCGCCCAACGTCGCCTGCCAGGTGCTCGACTGGGCGATCCAGGCGCACGGCGGCGCCGGCGTCGCCGACGACTTCGGCCTCGCGAAGGCCTATGCGAACGCGCGCACGCTACGCCTCGCCGACGGGCCGGACGAGGTGCATCGCAACCAGATCGGCAAGATCGAGCTCGCGAAGCACTGAACGGAAATCGGGGACAGACTCCTATTTCCGCTGGCCGCCGGCGTGGCCGCCCGCTCGGAAATAGGGGTCTGTCCCCGATTTCCTAGGCGACGAACTCGAGGATCGCCGCGTAGTGCAGCGCGCTGCCGATGATCACGCACAGGTGCCAGATGCCGTGCCAGTGCCGGAAGCGGTGGTCGAACACGAAGAACACGATGCCGACCGTGTACACGATGCCGCCGGCGAGGAGCAGCGCGAAGCCGTCCGGCGTGAGCGCCGCGCGCAGCGGCTCCATCAGGCCGAGGCCCATCCACCCCATCAGCATGTAGATCGCGAGCGAGGTGATGCGCGCGCCCTTCGCGATCCAGAGCTCCTGCACGATGCCCACCGCCGCGAGGCTCCACGAGGCGGCGAAGAGCGTCCAGCCCCAGCCGCCGCTCAGGCTCACCAATGCGAGCGGCGTGTAGGTTCCGGCGATCAGGAGGTAGATCGAGCTGTGGTCGAGCTTGCGGAAGATCGCCTTCGCGCGGCCCCGCGTGCTGTGGTAGCAGGTGGAGGCGAGGTAGGCGAGGAGCAGCGTCGCGCCGTAGATCGAGAAGCTCGTGAGGCGGGTCGCATCGCCGCGGGCGGCGGCCATCTGGACCAGCGACACCGCACCGCCGAGCGCGAGGACCGAGCCCGCGAGGTGCGTGTAGCCGTTCAAGCGCTCGCCGTAGTACATGCGCGGATTATCGGCAACGCGTGCGCGCGCCGACAGAGAGCATTCCTCGATCCTGTTGCCGGATTTGCGCGCATTTCGCTGTGAGACAATCACCGACAAATGTTCCCGCCCCCCGGCCGCCGGCTGCGGCTGCGCATCGCACGGCGCTCCCGGCACGTCTGGCTCTCGCGCTCGCTGTGGAACCGGCGCGTGGTCTTCATCGTGGGCAGCGTGGCGGCGGCGCTCGCGGCGGTCGGATTCGCGCTCGCGGCGACCTGGACGCTCGAGGTGCTGGGCCGCCTGCTGCGCGCGTTTCCCTGGGCGGCGTTCGTCCTCGCGCCCCTCGGCCTCGCGCTGGTGAGCTGGCTCTCGCGCCGTTACTTCCGCGGCGCCGAGGGCAGCGGCATCCCGCAGACCATCGCGGCGCTCGGCCATCCCGATGCCGGATTGCGCGCGCGGCTGCTGTCGCTGCGCATCGCCTTCGGCAAGATCGGGCTCACGCTGCTGGGATTGCTCTCGGGCGCCTCGATCGGCCGCGAGGGACCGACGGTGCAGGTGGCGGCGTCGATCATGTACTCGCTCGACCGCTTCTCGCCCTTTCCGCACGAAAGCATGAAGCGCGGCCTCATCCTCGCCGGGGGCGCGGCGGGCATCGCGGCGGCGTTCAACGCGCCGCTCGCGGGCGTGGTCTTCGCGATCGAGGAGATGAGCCGCTCGTTCTCGCAGCGCACCAGCGGCATCGTGATCACCGCGGTCATCATCGCCGGCATCGTCTCGTACGGCTTGCTCGGCAACTACGCGTACTTCGGGCGGACCGCGGCGACGCTGGACTTCGCGAGCGGCTGGAAGGCGGTGGTGCTGTGCGGCACGCTGGGCGGCCTCTTCGGCGGCGCCTTCTCGCGCACGCTGATCGCCGCTTCACGGAGCGTCGAAGGGCCTTTCGCGCGGTTCCGCCGCACGCGGCCGGTGGTCTTCGCGGCGCTCTGCGGGCTCGCGATCGCGATCCTCGGCTACGCCTCGGAAGGCACCATCTACGGCACCGGCTATGCGGAGACCAAGCGCGTCCTGCAGGAAGGCGGCGGCGTGCCGCTCACCTTCGGCATCCTGAAGCTGCTCGCGACGGTCGTTTCCTACGTGACCGGCATTCCCGGCGGCATCTTCTCGCCCTCGCTCGCCATCGGCGCGGGCCTGGGCCAGGACATCGCGGCGCTGCTCGCGCCGGCCCCGGTCGGCGCCGTCGCGGTGATCGGGATGGTGGCTTACTTTTCCGGCGTGGTGCAGGCGCCCATCACCGCCTTCGTCATCGTGGCGGAGATGACGCGCGATGCCGACATGGCGCTGCCGCTCATGGCGGCCTCGATCATCGCCTACGGCTTCTCGCGCCTCATCTGCCCGCAGCCGGTGTACAAGGCGCTCTCCAAGGCCTTCCGGCCCTCCCGCGCCGCGACGCCGCCGCTCGCGAGCTGATCAGAAGTCCAGTCCCAGCCACTGGCGCACCTGCTCGTGCAGGTCGCCCTCGAAATCGGCGCGATCGCCCGCCGCGGTGATGCGCCCCAGGCTCAGCACGTGGATGCGATCCGACATCTTCACCACGCGGCGCACGTTGTGGTCGATGAGCAGCACGCCCATGCCCGCGGAGGCGAAGCGCTCGATCCAGGTGAAGACTTCCTCGGCGAGGAGCGGCGAAAGGCCGATGCTCGGCTCGTCGATGAGGCACAGGCGCGGATCCTGCAGCCATGCCTTGGCGAACTCGAGCTGCTTCTGCTGCCCGCCCGAAAGATCGCCCGCCGCGTCGCGCCGCTTGATCGCGAGCGCGGGGAAGATCTCCAGCACCTGCGCGTAGCGTGCATCGAGCGTCGCGGCGTACTTGCGCGACCGGCCCTGCAGCGGCAGCAGCAGGTTCTCCTCGACCGTGAGGTAGGGGAAGAGGCTGGACTCCTGCGGGATGCAGCAGATCCCGCGGTCGATCAGGCGATGGGTCGCGATGCCGGCGATCGATTCACCGAGGAAATCGATGCGGCCCGCCTTCGGGGCGAGCAGGCCGCAGATGGTCTTCACCAGCGTGGACTTGCCGGCGCCGTTGAGGCCGATCAGCCCGCTCACCTGTCCCGCGTGCACGGTGAGCGAGACGTCGCGCAGCACGTCGATGTCCTGCGCGTAGCCGGCAGTGACATCGCGCACGTCGAGCAACAGCTCAGGCATGGCTGCCGCTTCCGAGGTACGCCTCGATCACGCGGCGGTCCTGCAGCACCTCGCGCGTGGGTCCCACGGCGATGAGCCGCCCGGCGTTCATGCACGCGGTGCGATGGCACATCTCCACCACGATCGGCATGTCGTGGCTCACGACGAGGAACGTGTGCCGCTGCTCGTTGCGGCGGCGGATGAAGCGCGCCATCGTCTCGCGCATCACCGGGTGGACCGCGGCGAACGGCTCGTCGAGGAGCGCCACGCGCGGCGGCTCGATGAAGCACATGCCGAACTCGAGGAGCTTCCTCTGCCCGCCGGAAAGCTGGCCGGCGTCGAGGTACATCACGTGGGCGAGCGTGAGCTCCTCGAGAAGGGCCGCCGCGCGACGCTCCGCTTCGGCTTCGCGCAGGCCGCGCGCGAGGCCGGCGGTGAGGAGGTTGTCGAAGGCGGAGATGCGCGGGAAAACGCGCGTCGTCTGGAACATGCGCAGCAGGCCGCGGCGCGCGAGTCCCACCGGCTTCACGCCCGTCACCTCTTCCTCCGCGAGCCACACCCGGCCGCGATCCGGCGCGAGGAATCCGGAAAGCATGTTGAGCGCCGTGGTCTTGCCCGAGCCGTTCGGCCCGATGAGCCCGAGGATCTCGCCCTCCTCCACCGCGAGCGCGAAATCCTCCACCGCGGCGACCCCGCCGAAATGCTTGGTGAGGCCCTCGGTACGCAGCAGGCTCATGAAGCGTCGGCGGCCACCGGAGCCGGGGCCGTGCGCACGCGCCGCCGCGTGATCAAGCCCCACAGCCCCTCGCGGAAGAAGCGCGCGAAGATCACCACCAGCCCCGAGAACACGATCATCTGGATGTTGCCGAAGCCGCGCATCCATTCGGAAGCGAGATACACGAGCATCGCGCCGGCGAGCGGGCCGGTGAGGGTCCCCATGCCGCCGATCACCACCATCGCGATCACGATGCCGGTCTGCAGCAGCAGGCCCAGCTCCGGGCTCACCAGCTGGCTGAACGTGCCGTAGAGCGCGCCGGCGAGGCCGCAAATCGCGCACGAGAGCGCGAAGGCGAGCGTCTTGTAGCGCACCACGTTGATGCCGCGGCTCTCGGCGCCGGTCTCGTCGTCGCGGATCGCGAGCCAGAAGCGGCCGGGCGCGGTGCGCATCAGGACGTAGAGCAGGACGAGGACCGCGAGCACCACGGCGAGGAAGAGGTAGTAGTAGCCAAGCCGGCTTTCCATGAGCGTCGGCACGTTGAGCCCCTGCGCGCCGCGTGTGAAGTCGTACGAGTTCCCCACCACCACGCGTGCGATCTCCGCGAACGAGAGCGTGGTGAGCGCGAGATACGGCCCGCGCAGGCGCAGCACGACGCGGCCGAGGAGCCAGCCGAGCAGCGCCGTGCCCACCACGCCCGCGGGAATGCCCCACGCGAGCGAGACGTGCCAGTGATAGTCGAGGAGGCCCGGCACGTAGGCGCCGAGCATCGCGAAGGCCGCGGGCGCGAGCGAGAACTGGCCCGTGAACCCGGCGAGCAGGTTCCAGCCCATGGCGAGCAGCGCGAAGTACATGCTGACGATGAGGATGCCGAGCGTGTACTGCGATTTCGCGACGAGCGGCGCCAGCGCGATCAACGCGATCACCACGAGCGCGGCGCGAAAATCGGTGGCGAGGCGCCGGCTCCAGAGGTTGCGCGCGTCGCTCACAGCTCGCGGCCCTTCTCGCCCATGAGGCCCTGCGGCCGGAAGAGCAGCACCAGGATCAGGATCAGGAGCCCGAACGCGTCGCGATAGTCGTACGAGACGTACACGGCGAAGAACGACTCCAGCACGCCCAGCAGGAGCGAGGCGATCATCGCGCCCCACACCGAGCCCATCCCGCCCAGCACCACGATGACGTACGACTTGATGGCGGGAAAACCGCCGACGTCGGGCGACGGATTGATCACCGGCGCGAGAAGCGCTCCGGAGAGCGCGGCGAGGAGCCCCGAGATCGCGAAGATGAGGCTCGTGGTGCGCGTGGCGTCGATTCCGGCGAGCGAGGCGCCGAGGCGGTTCTGCGCCACCGCCTGGATCTGGCGCCCCCAGAGCGAGCGCTTGATGAAGAGCGCGAGCCCGATCAGCAGCGCCGCCGAGACCCCCGCGGCGATGAGCTTCTGGCCGTTCAGCATCACCGGCCCGATCGCGAAGCGCGACGTCTCGATCAGCGTCGGGCCGCGATAGGGATAAGGCCCGACCACCTTGTCCACCAGGTTGATGAGGAAGAGCGAGAGGCCGAAGGTGACGACCACCGCGTACTCGTCCTTCATGATGCTCCAGCTCGCGTACCCCGCGTAGAGCGGGCGCATCAACGTGCGCTCGACGATCCAGCCGAGCACCGCGCCGGAGAGCGCCGCGAGCGGCAGCGCCACCCACGGAGAAACGCCGAGCTTCAGCGCCACCAGCACATAGGTGTATGCGCCCACCATGTAGAACTCGCCGTGCGCGAAGTTCACGATCTTCAGCACACCGAAGATCATGGCGAGGCCGACCGCCATCAGGGCGTAGAAGAGCCCCACGATGAGGCCGTTCACGAAGAGGTCGATCTGCAGCATTTTCGCTCGCGTCAGCGGCGCGCGGGCGCGAAAGATTGCAGGCGCTGCGCCGCGGCGAGCGTCGCCCAGTCCGCGCCGCGCTTGCCGACCACCTGCAGCGAGATCGGCACGCCGTCGCGCGAGCGCGACCAGGGCACCGCGGCCGCCGGCAATCCCGCGAGGTTGAAGGGCAGCGTGAGGTTCGTGACCGCGGTGTGCAGCGCGTACGAGCGCCCGCCGATGTCGACGCGCGAGGCGCCCACCGCCGGCGCGGGCGCGCGCAGCGTCGCGCAGAGCAGGAAATCCGCGTCGCCGAACGCCGCCTCGATCGCCTGCACGAGCCGCGCGCGCAGGCGCTGCGCCTTCCCGTACCACGCGCCGGGAAGGAAGAGCCCCATCTCGAGGCGCACGCGCACGTCCTCGCCGTAGCGATCGCCGCGCGGCTTCAACCGGTCGATGTGCACCGCGGTCGCCTCGGGCGAGATGGTGTTGAGCTGGATCGCCGAGGCGAGCTCGATGCCGTCGACCTCGGCATCGACGATGCGTGCGCCGTCGTTTGCGAGCGAGCGCGCGGCCGCATCCACCGCGTCGCGCACCTCGTCATCGAGCGGCTCCTCGAAGTAGCCGCGCAGCCGCGCCACGCCGCGTCCGCGCAGGTCGTTCGCCTGCCACGCGGGAATCTGCGCGAGGCCCAGCATCGCCGCGAAAAGCGCGGCGCAATCCTCGACGTCGCGCGCCATGGGGCCCACGTGGTCGAGCGAGGGGGCGAGGTCGAGCACGCCGTCGCGCGGCAATGCGTCGTAGCTCGGCTTGAATCCGGTGATGCCGCAGCAGGCGGCCGGAATGCGGATCGAGCCCGCGGTATCGGTGCCGAGCGCCGCGCGCACGATGCCCGCCGCGACCGCCGCGGCCGAGCCGCCGCTCGAGCCGCCCGGGATGCGCGACGGCGCCGCGGGATTCACCACCGCGCCGAAATGCGGATTGGCGCTGGTGATGCCGTACGCGAGCTCGTGCAGGTTCGCGAGCCCGATCACCACGGCGCCCACGCGCTTCAGGCGCGCGACGACTTCCGCGTCTTGGGAGGGCGTGAGCGGATCGAGCGTGCGGCTGCCGCCGGTGAGCGGCGCGCCGGCGACGAGCATCAGGTCCTTCACCGCGATCGGCACGCCCGAGAGGAAGCCGGGCTGCGCGGGCAGCGCCTCGGGCGCGAGCCAGGTGAACGCGCGCAGCTCGTCGTTGCGCTGGCGCGCTCGCTGCAGTGCCTGGCTCGCATCGGCCGGCATCGGATCGCGCGCCTGCGCCGAAACGCCGCTCGCGGGCGTGACCAGCGTCGGCCGCGCCGCGTACGGCTGCAGTGGCGGCGAAGCCGCGGCGCGGAACGCCTCGAGCTCGGGGCGGTTCACCTCGAGGCGCGCGAGCCATGCATCGGCCCGCTCGCCGTGGCCGTAGCCCAGCCAATCGGAATATCCGACCAGCGCTTCGCGCGTGACGGTCATGGAATCAGGACGAAGGACGCCCGCCCCGCGGCGCGGGACGGGCGTGGGCGGTGGATTACTTCGGCCTCTGCAGCTTCTTCACGTCGAGCGGCTGTCCGGGACCCTGGATGATGTTCGACTCGGAAATCGGCTGGTTCACCGCGGTGAGCTGGTAGTTCACGTAGGGAATCTCCACCCACTGCTGGTAGGTGTTGCCCTTCTTCTCGTTGAACGAGAACGTGCCGCGCGTGCCGCTGAACTTCATCGTGCGCAGCGCCTTCTCGATCGCCTTCGGATCGGTGCTCTTCGCCTGCTTGATCGCGTCGACGATCAGCAGCAGCGAGTCCGCCGCCTGGAAGATGAGGCGATTGGGCTCGTTCTTGGTGCGCTTCGTGTACTCCTCGGCGACTTCCTTGCCGAGCGGCGGCGCCTTCATCTTCGGGTGGTAGAGCGCGAAGCAGATCATGTCCTTGCCCGCTTCCTTCACGTTCTGCCAGAAGTCCGGGTAGTCGGCGAGGCCCGCGCCGTCGTAGCTCCAGGTCTTCGGGCTCGGGGCCACGCCCTGCTCGTAGAGCTGGTTCATGAGGATGTACGCGGCCGGCGGCAGCATGATGTTGACCACCATGTCGGGCGGGTTCGCGCGCAACGCGAGCACCGCGGGCGTGAAGTCCTTGCTCGCGCGGTCGAGCGTCTCGTAGCGATACTTGGTCCCGGGCGACTTCTCCTTGATGAACTTGTCGAGGAGCTTCGCCTGTCCGATGCCGTAGTCGGTGTTCTCGGCGAAGGCGACGACGCTCTTCAGCTTCATCGCGGCGATGGTCTCGGCCATCGCCATCGACACGCGCGAGTTGTAGTTGCCGGGGTTGAAGACCTCCGGGTAGCCCTTGAGGCGGATGTCGTCGGACCAGCAGTTGGTGTTGACGTAGGGGACGTGGTAGCGGTGCGCCACCTCGATCTCCGCGAGGCACACCGAGCTCTGGTGGCCGCCGGTGATGGCGACCACGTGGTCGCTGGTGATCAGCTTCTCGCTCGCCGCGCGGCCCTTTTCCGGAATGCCCTGGTTATCCTCGTAGACGAGCTCGATCTTGCGGCCGAGCACGCCGCCTTTCGCGTTCACCATGTCCTTCACGATCTCGAGGCCGTCCTTCACCTGCGTGCCCTGCACCACGGAACCGGGCGGCGATTGGGCGATGCTGATGCCGACCTTGATCGGCTCGGCGGCGAGAGCGGCGGCAACGCTGCCGGCGAGGAAGAGTGCGAGGGAAGCGACGAGCGGGATGCGGCGCATGGCGACCTCCTTTTCTGAGGGTTCTTTGTCGGCCCGGGCGGGGGAACGGCGAATATACGCCAGCGTGACAACCGTAAGAAACCCCACCGAATCAATGGGAATTCCGTTCGCTTCCCGGTATAATGCGAATTCAAGTGCCCGGGCGTCTCATCCGGTTATCGCCCGCCACCCATCCGCAAGCCCTCCCGGGCGCGGATTTCCCGAAAGAAAAATTCATCTGCCTGAACCGGTGTCGAGGATTTCCTCGCGGGCCGATCGTTCAGGAGATTGTCATAGGCACGTCCTTCGAAAGCCTCGGGCTCCTGCCCGAGCTGCTTCGCGCCGTCGCGGAGCAAGGCTATACCGAACCCACCCCCATCCAGGCGCAAGCCATCCCCGTCGTCCTCTCGGGACGCGACCTTCTCGGCGCCGCGCAGACCGGCACCGGCAAGACCGCCGGATTCACGCTTCCCGTGCTGCAGCGCCTCGCGCCCATGGCGACCAAGAGCTTCTCGCCGGCGCTGCATCCGGTGCGCTGCCTGATCCTCACGCCCACGCGCGAGCTCGCGATCCAGGTGCACGACAGCGTGAAGACGTACGGCAAGCATGTGCCGCTGCGCTCCTACGTCGTCTATGGCGGCGTGAACATCAACCCGCAGATCGAGGAGCTTCGCAAGGGCGTGGAGATCCTCGTCGCCACCCCCGGCCGGCTGCTGGACCTCGTCGGCCAGAAGGCGGTGAACCTCGGCAAGGTGCAGATCCTGGTGCTGGACGAAGCCGACCGCATGCTCGACATGGGCTTCATCCCGGACATCAAGCGCATCATCGCGCTGCTGCCCAAGCCGCCGATGCGCCAGACGCTGCTCTTCTCGGCGACGTTCTCGGACGAGATCCGCAGGCTCTCCGCGCAATTCCTCGACGATCCCGCGACCGTGGAAGTAGCGCGGCGCAACACGCCGGCGGAGCTCGTGACCCAGGGCGTGTACCACGTGGAGGCGACCCGCAAGCGCGAGCTCCTCGCGCACCTCGTGAAGGGCCAGGGCTGGAGCCAGGTGCTGGTCTTCACCAAGACCAAGCACGGCGCCAACCGCCTCGCCTCGCAATTGCAGCGCGACGGCATCAACGCCGACGCGATCCACGGCAACAAGAGCCAGAACGCGCGCATCCGCGCGCTCGACGACTTCAAGGCCGGCCAGGTGAAAGTGCTCGTGGCGACGGACATCGCCGCGCGCGGGCTGGACATCGAGGAGCTGCCGCACGTCGTGAACTTCGACCTGCCGCACATTCCCGAGGATTACGTGCACCGCATCGGCCGCACGGGCCGGGCGGGCGCCACCGGCGAGGCCCTCTCGCTCGTCTGCGGCGAGGACCGCCCGCTGCTCGCGGCGATCGAGAAGCTGATCAACAAGCGCATCGAGGTGCGCGAGGCGCAAGGATTCGCCTCCGGGGGCGCGCGACGCGAGGAGCCGGCCACCGAGGAGCGCAAGTCGCGCGGCGAAGGCCGCGGTGCCCGCGGCCACGGGCGCGGCGAGGGCGGTGCGCGCAAGGAGCAGCCGCAGGCGCGCCCGCAGGGACAGGGCCGCAAGCCCCAGGACGAAGCGCGTTCTTCGCGGCAACGCGGCAAGCGCGACGAATCGCGCGGGCCGCGCCACGCCGCGTCTCCGGCACAGGCGACCTCCGGCAATTCCGCCGGCATGGATTTCGACAAGCCCTACGAGCCGTCGCCGAGCGCCGCCCCGGCGCCGACGGCGGAGCGCCACGAGCCGCGCAAGCCCGCGCAGGCGATTCCGGCCCTCTTCCGCCGCAAGGCCGCCGCCTGACGGCTCGCCTCGCCGAGGCTGCCGCAACCCTGCGGTAGAATCAACGCAACGCCACATCGCCACGGGATCCGCGCCACGAGCGCGGATCCCTTTTTCACAGATGCGTGACGCCGCACCCCAAGCGATCAAACTTCGCGACTACACGCCGCCGCCGTTCCTGATCTCGCGGATCGCGCTCGACGTCGACATCCGGCCGGGCAGCGTCGCGGTGCGCTCGGTCCTGCACATCGCGCGCAACGCCGCGGCGGCCGCGTCCGGGGCGCCCCTCGTGCTCGACGGCGAGGACCTGGAGCTCGTTGCGGTGTCCCTCGACGGGCGTGCGCTTTCCGCGTCGGAGTATCGACTCGGCACGTCGAGCCTCGAGATCGCGCGCGTTCCGGACGCGTTCACGCTCGAGATCGTGGTGCGCTTCGATCCGTGGAAGAACACGCGCCTGGTCGGCCTCTACGCCACCGCGAGCGGGCTGGTCACGCAATGCGAGGCGGAAGGCTTCCGGCACATCACCTACTTCATCGACCGGCCCGACGTGATGGCGCGCTACCAGGTCACGCTCTGCGCCGAGCGCGAGCGCTTCCCGCGGCTCCTCGCCAACGGCAACCTCGTCCAGCACGGCGAGGGCGAGCCGCCGCAATGGTTCATGGAGCCCGAATCGGCGGCGACCGATGCGGCGCTTCGCCATTGGGCGCGCTGGGAAGACCCGTTCGCGAAGCCGTCCTACCTCTTCGCGATGGTGGCGGCGGACCTCGACCTGCTGGAGGACCATTTCACCACCCGTTCGGGGCGCAACGCCCTCCTCCAGATCTACGTCGAGCGCGGCAAGCTCGACCAGGCCGGCTTCGCCATGCACGCGCTCAAGAAGTGCATGCGCTGGGACGAGGAGCGCTTCGGGCTCGAGCTCGACCTCGAGCGATTCATGATCGTCGCGGTTCCCGACTTCAATGCGGGCGCGATGGAGAACAAGGGCCTCAACATCTTCAACACGAAGTACATCCTCGCGCGCGCCGACACCGCGACCGACATGGACTACTTCGGCGTCGACAAGGTGATCGCGCACGAGTACTTCCACAACTGGACCGGCGATCGCGTGACCTGCCGCGACTGGTTCCAGCTCTCGCTCAAGGAAGGGCTCACCGTCTACCGCGACCAGGAATACAGCGCCGATGAATACTCGCGTCCGGTGGTGCGCATCCAGGAGGCGCGCGACCTGCGCAACCGCCAGTTCCCCGAGGATGCCGGCCCGATGGCGCACTCGGTGCGTCCCGAGTCGTACGTCGAGGTGAACAACTTCTACACGCCGACCGTGTACGACAAGGGCGCCGAGGTCGTGCGCATGTACGCGACGCTTGTCGGCCGCGAGGGATTCCGGCGCGGCATGGACCTTTACTTCCAGCGCCACGACGGACAGGCCGTCACCTGCGACGATTTCCGCGCCGCGATGGCCGATGCGAACGGCATCGACCTCTCTCAGTTCGAGCGCTGGTATTCCCAGG
The DNA here is from genome assembly GCA_025936275.1 of Burkholderiales bacterium. Taxonomy (GTDB): domain Bacteria; phylum Pseudomonadota; class Gammaproteobacteria; order Burkholderiales; family Usitatibacteraceae; genus Usitatibacter. The sequence goes on along the minus strand of JAICTR010000008.1, from coordinate 2,772 downwards.
CCGGCACGCCGGTCGTCGAATGCCGGGGTCGCTACGACGCGGCGACGCGCACCTACACGCTCGACGTGGAGCAATCGTGTCCTCCGACGCCCGGCCAGCCGCGCAAGCTGCCGTTCGTGATTCCGTTCGCGATCGGGCTGGTGGATCCGGACGGGCGCGACATGCCGCTGCACCTCGAGGGAGGCGGAAGCGTTCTCCCGGGCGCGCAGGGCGATGCGACCCTGGTGCTTCGCCTGAGCGAGGCGCGGCAACGCTTCGTCTTCACGCATCTCGCGGCTGCGCCGGTGCCTTCGCTGCTGCGCGGCTTTTCGGCGCCGGTGAACGTGCGCTATGCGTACTCCGACGTCGAGCTGCTGCACCTGATGGCCCACGACTCCGACGCGTTCAATCGCTGGGAGGCGGGGCAGGCTCTGGCGACGCGCATCCTCCTCGCCGGCGCGGAGAGCATCCGCTCGGGCGGCACGATGCAGGTTCCCGAAGCGTTCCTCGAAGGCCTGGGGCGCGTGCTCTCCGAGGGCGCGAAGGATCCGGCGTTCGCGGCCGAGGCGCTGCAGCCGCCCTCGGAAGGCTATCTCGCCGAATGCATGGAGGTCGCCGACCCCGACGCCATCCATGCGGCGCGCATGCAGCTCATGCGCGAGGCGGCGCTGCGCTTCCGCACCCGATTCGAGGGTGCGTTCCGCCACTTCTCCCTGAGCGGCCCCTATTCCCCGGACGCGGCGAGCGCGGGGCGGCGGGCGCTGCGCAATGCGGCGCTCGGCTATCTCGGCCTCATCGACGATGCGACGTCGCGTGCGCTCGCGTTCCTGGAATTCCGCCGCGCCGAGAACATGACCGATGCGATGGCGGCGCTCGCCTGCCTCTCCAACTCGTCGGGCCCCGAGCGCGAGCGCGCCTTGGCGATGTTCTTCGAGAAGTGGAAGGACGAGGCGCTGGTGGTCGACAAATGGTTCCGCGTGCAGGCGACCTCGCGGCTTGCCGGTACGCTCGCGCGCGTGAAGGCGCTCGCCTCCCATCCGGCGTTCGACCTGCGCAACCCGAATCGCGCGCGCGCGCTGCTCCACTCGTTCGCCATGGAGAATCCGGTGCATTTCCATGCACCGGACGGGAGCGGCTACGCCTGGATCGCGGAGCAGGTGGTGTCGCTCGACCGTCTCAATCCGCAGGTTGCCGCGCGACTCGCGCGCGCCTTCGATCGCTGGCGCAAGTACGACACCGGGCGCCAGGCGCATGCGCGCAAGGCGCTCGAGTCGATCCGCGATGCCGAAGGGCTTTCGCCCAACGTCGCCGAAGTCGTGGGGCGCGCGCTCGGCTGAGCGCCTTCGAGGCCCGAAACGACGACGGCCGCCCGAGGGCGGCCGTCTGCTTCTCGCGCGGCGATCAGTTCTTCTTGATCGCCTCGAGCATCTTGAACACGCCCTTGGGCGCGCCATGGAAGAGGCGCTTGTACACCTTCGACAGGCAGCGTCGCTCCAGCGTGTTGCGACGGACTCGTTTGCGTTCAGCCATGTGAAGCCTCCGTATTCGGACGCGAAATTATACCGGATCGATGGCGCTCGATGGGCCGCGGCTCGCCGTCCACGATGCGTGCCGCGGAACGGGTGCCATCCGGCTTCAGCACGATTCCCTCCGCGCCGGCGAGGGCTCCGTCGAAGGTGCCCTCGAAGCGCGTACCGTCGGGGAAGAGCACCGTCCCCCGCCCGCGCGGAGCGCCGTCGCGGAGCTCACCCTCGTAGCGGATTCCCGAGGCGTAGACGTAAGTCCCCTGGCCCGTCGGCACGCCCTTGGCGAGCTCGCCTTCATAGCGGTCGCCGCCGGCGAACACGATCTTGCCGATTCCCGTCGCCATGCCGTCGACGAAGCGCGCCTCGATCACGTCGCCGGCCGCGGTCCGGTAACGTCCCCAGCCGCGGATATGGCCGTCGGCCACTTCCCCCTCGTAGGTGTCGCCGTTGGCGAAGCGGTAGCTGCCGACGCCGTCGGGCGCGCCGCCGCGAAACGGTCCTTCGTAACGGTCGCCGTTGCGGCTCGTGTAGGTGCCGCGTCCTTCGATCTCTCCCGCCTTCACGTCTCCTGCGTAGCGGTCGCCGTTGGCGAAGACGAACACGCCGCGCCCGTCCGGACGATCGGCGGTGAAGTGGCCCTCATAGCGTCCGCCGTCGGGCCAGGTGTATGTGCCTTGGCCTTCGCGCAGGCCGTCCTGGAAGTCGCCGTCGTACCGGAAGTCCTGCGTGACGAGCTCGCCGTGTCCCTGGAACGTGCTGCCCCGCAAAGTCCCGCGATAGGTGGATCCGTCCGCGAACGCCAACTCGCGGAGTCCCGGGGCGAGCTCGCGCGCCGAGACCACGCGCGCCCGCTCGCGCGGCGTCGCCTGCACCTGCGGCGTCGTCGCCGTGCCCGCGGAGCTCGCGCCCGGCGTGGCGCATGCGAACGTGGAGAGCATGCACGCGACGAGCGCGCACGCGAACGCATGAAGTGCGGACGAGCGCTTGGCGGATTCGGGCATGCGATTCATGGCGTATGGCGAACTTAGCGCCGCGCGCGCGGCGATGCAAACGCCTCGATAGGGGTGAGCGCATCGACTTATCGGCGCACAAACGCAAACGCCCAAGCTCTTTGGAGCTTGGGCGATTGACTTGAAGGGCCCTGGCGATGACCTACTTTCTCACGGGCAATCCGCAATATCATCGGCGCGACGTCGTTTCACGGTCCTGTTCGGGATGGGAAGGGGTGGGGCCAACGCGCTATGGTCGCCAGGAATTCTGGAATGAG
>JAICTR010000448.1 GCA_025936275.1 Burkholderiales bacterium | reverse complement strand
CTGAACTACGTCTGGGCGGGACTGTGCATGGTGGGCGCGGTGTATTTCATGTTCAAGGGATAGCTGGATCCCCGCTTGCGCGGGGTGACGACAAGACATGCATCTGCACATCCTCGGCATCTGCGGCACCTTCATGGGCGGGCTCGCGAAGATCGCGCGCGAGCTCGGCCATCGCGTGACCGGCTGCGACGCGCAGGTCTACCCGCCGATGAGCGAGCAGCTGCGCGCGCTCGGCATCGAGCTCCACGAGGGCTACGACGCCGGGCAGCTCGAGCGCTATCCGGCGGACCTCCTGGTGGTCGGCAACGCGATGACGCGCGGCAAGCCGGTGGTGGAGGCGATGCTCGATCGCGGGCTTGCGTACGTCTCCGGGCCGCAATGGCTCGCGGAGAACGTGCTGCGCGGCAAATGGGTGCTCGCCGTCGCGGGCACGCACGGCAAGAGCACCACGGCCTCGATGCTGGCGTGGGTCCTCGAGGACGCGGGGCTCGCGCCGGGGTTCCTCGTCGGCGGCATCCCGGTGAACTTCGGCGTCTCGGCGCGCGCGGGGACGACGCCGTTCTTCGTGATCGAGGCCGACGAGTACGACACCGCGTTCTTCGACAAGCGCTCCAAGTTCGTCTGGTACCGGCCGCGCACCGCGGTGCTCGGCAACCTCGAGTACGACCACGCCGACATCTTTCCCGACCTCGCGGCGATCGAGACCCAGTTCCATCACCTGGTGCGCATCGTGCCGGCCGCCGGGCGCATCGTCGCCGGCGAGGGCGCGGCGCTCGATCGCGTGCTCGCGCGCGGCGCGTGGACGCCGGTCGAGCGCTTCGGGGCGGACTCGCCGTGGCGCGTCGGTGCGGTGCAGCCCGATGGCGCGTTCGACGTGATGCTCGATGGCGCGAAGCAGGGCACCGTGCGCTGGGAGCTCATGGGCGCGCACAACCGCATGAACGCGCTCGCCGCCCTCGCCGCCGCACGCCACGCCGGCGTTCCGGTCGCGGCGGCGATCGAGGCGCTCGCGCGTTTCCGCGGCGTGAAGCGCCGCATGGAGCTTCGAGGCACGGCGCGCGGCGTCCGCGTCTACGACGATTTCGCCCATCATCCGACGGCGTTCGAGACCACCATCGCCGGATTGCGCGCGCATGCGCCGTCCGCGCGCATCGTCGCGGTGTTCGAGCCGCGCTCCAACACGATGAAGCTCGGCACCATGCAGGACCGGCTCGCGGCGAGCCTTTCCGGCGCCGACCTCGTGCATTGCTACGCGCGCGACCTCGGCTGGGATCCGGCGCGCGCGCTCGCGCCGCTCGGCAGCCGCGCCGCGCTGCATCGCGACCTCGACGCGATGGTCGAGGCGCTCGCCGCCGAGCTGCGCGCCGGCGACCGCGTGCTGGTGATGTCCAACGGCGCGTTCGGCGGCGTCCACGAGCGGCTCCTCGCACGCCTCGAAGCGCGCGGCGCGTGCGCCGCGGCGGATTGACCATGGCCGCCTACGCCTTCCGCATCCTCAACGTGTTCGCGCGCGAGGGCCGCCTCACCGGCAATCCGCTGTGCGTCTTCGAGGATGCGCGCGGCCTGGACGACGCGGCGATGCAGGCGCTCGCACGCCAGTTCAATCTCTCGGAGACCACGTTCATCCTGCCCTCCGCGGGGGCGAGCGCGCGCGTGCGCATCTTCACGCCGAGCTACGAGATGCCGTTCGCGGGTCATCCGACGCTCGGCACGGCGCACGTCGTACGAGCGCTGCGCGGCGGCGATTCGATCACGCTCGAGATGAAGGCGGGCGTGATCCCGGTCGAGGCGCAGGGCGACGTGTGGACGCTCGGCGCGAACCGGCCGCGCTGGCGCGAGGTGGGCGAATCGCGCGCCGGGCTCGCCGCGATCCTCGGCCTCGACGCATCGGACATCGCCGAGCGGCCGCTGTGGGTGAACGCCGGCAAGGAGCAGCTCGTGGTGCCGGTGAAGAGCGCCGAGGCGGTGCGCCGCGCGCGCCCGCGTGCCGATGCATTCGCGCGCCTCGCGAGCGAGGACGGGCAGAGCATGGCGTACGTGTTCTGCGACGCCGGCGATGCGGCGGCAACCGTCGAGAGCCGCTTCTTCTTCCCGAGCGGCGCGGCGATCCTCGAGGACCCGGCGACCGGCTCCGCGTGCGCGAACCTCGGCGGCTGGTTCTGCGCGCTGCGTCCCGGTGCGCGCATCGAGCGCGTGGTGTCGCAGGGCGAGGCGGTGAAGCGCCCGTCCACGCTGCGCCTCGCCGTGCGCGATGGCGCGATCTTCGTCGGCGGGCGCGTGGTGGAGCTCGGCCGCGGCATGCTGGAGCCCTGAGCCTCCCTTCGAAACGCATGGCCGCCGTTTCCTCCGCCGCCAAGGCGATCGTCTACCTGCACGGCTTCATCAGCTCGCCG
>JAICTR010000392.1 GCA_025936275.1 Burkholderiales bacterium | reverse complement strand
TGGAGGAATTCGTCGATCACGTCGTCACCAGCGTTCCCACTCGATCCCCGGAGATTATCCGGTTGATGTTCGAGTCGTCGGCCATGTTGAAGACATGGATGTTGAGCTTGTTGTCCATGCACAGCGCCAGCGCGTTGGAGTCCATGACCCGCAGGTCACGCTGCAGCGCCTCGCGGGCGGTGATCTCGGGGATGAACTCGGCGTTGGGGTCCTTGCGCGGGTCGGCCGTGTAGATGCCCTCGACGCCGTTTTTGGCCATCAGCAGGATCTCGGCGTGCATCTCCAGCGCGCGCAGCGCGGCCGCGGTGTCGGAGGTGAAGAACGGGTTCCCGGTGCCGGCCGCGAAGATGACGATCTTGCCTTCCTCGAGGTAGCGGATCGCCTTGCCGCGGATGTAGGGCTCCACCACGGGCTCGATGGAAAGCGCCGACTGCACGCGCGCGACCAGCCCGGCGCGGTTCATCGCATCGCCCAGCGCGAGCGCGTTGATCACGGTGGCGAGCATGCCCATGTAGTCGGCGGTGGCGCGGTCCATCCCCGCGGCGCCCTGCGAGACGCCGCGAAAGATGTTGCCCCCGCCGATCACGATGCCCACCTGCACGCCGAGGTCCGAGACCTCCTTCACCTCGCCCACGATGCGGTCCACCGTCTCGCGGTTGATGCCGAAGGAGTCGTTGCCCATCAGCGCTTCCCCCGACAGCTTGAGGAGGATGCGCGTATAGGCCGGTGAGGCCGGCGGGTTGGGCTCGGAGGCGGGGACCGTTCCGGACTCGGCGCTCACGCGGCCCTCAGGCGGCGTTGCGGGTCATCGCCGCCACTTCCGCGGCGAAGTCGCTCTGCTTCTTCTCGATGCCCTCGCCCACCACCAGGAAGCGGTAGGAAAGCACCTTCGTCTTCTTCGCGGCGAGCATCTTCTCGACCGTCTGCTTGTCGTCCTTCACGAACGGCTGGCCGAGGAGCGTGTTCTCGGCGAGGAACTTGTTGACGCCGCCCTCGACCATCTTCGCCACGATCTCGGCGGGCTTGCCGGATTCCTTCGCGCGCGCCTCGAGGATCTTGCGCTCGGAGGCGAGCTCCTCCTGCGGGAACTGCTCCTTCGAGAGGTAGCGCGGCTTGGCGAAGGCGATGTGCATGGCGACGTCCTTCGCCACCGTGTCGTCGCCCTCGTACTCGACCGTGACGCCGATCTTCACGCCGTGGATGTACTGCGTGAGCTTCGCCGCGGTCTCGATGCGCTCGAAGCGGCGCACGGCGATGTTCTCGCCGATCTTCTGCACCAGCTTCTGGCGCGCCGATTCCGCGCTCTCGCCGCCGAGGTCCATCTCGAGGAGCGCCGCCACGTCGCGCGGGCTTTGCTTCGCGACGATCTGCGCCAGGCCGCGCGCGAACGCGGTGAAGTCCGGGTTCTTCGCGACGAAATCCGTCTCGCAGTTCACCTCGACCATCGTGGCGAGCTTCGCGTCGGGCGCGAGCCAGGCGCCGATCGCGCCCTCGGCCGCGACGCGCGAGGCGGCCTTGGAGGCCTTCGCGCCGCTCTTGATGCGCAGCAGCTCCTCGGCCTTCTTCAGGTCGCCGCCCGCTTCCTCGAGCGCCTTCTTGCATTCCATCATGCCGAGCCCCGTGAGCTCGCGCAGCTCCTTGACCATGCCTGCGGTGATTTCCGCCATTGCTTCGCTCCGATTCGTTGATACGAAAAAGGGGCCATGCCGCGCCCCTTTTTGGATGCCGGGCCGCTCGTGCCCCCTTACTGCTTCTCGCCGTCCTCGACCTCGACGAAATCCTCGGTCGGCGGGGCCACCATCTCGCTGATGACCTGGCTGCGGCCCTCGAGGATCGCGTCCGCCACGCCGCGGGCGTAGAGCCGGATCGCGCGCGTCGAATCGTCGTTGCCCGGGATCACGTAGTCGATGCCGTCGAGCGAGTTGTTCGAGTCCACCACGCCGACGATGGGAATGCCCAGCGTGCGCGCCTCGGTCACCGCGATCTTGTGGAAGCCCACGTCGATCACGAAGAGCGCGTCGGGGATGCCGCCCATGTCCTTGATGCCGCCCAGCGAGCGCTCGAGCTTGTCGCGCTCGCGCGTGTACATGAGCTGCTCCTTCTTCGAAAGCTTCTCGAGCGAGCCGTCGGCGGCCATCTGGTCCATGTCCTTCAGGCGCTTGATGGAGCCCTTCACGGTCTTGAAGTTCGTGAGCATGCCGCCCAGCCAGCGGTAGTCGACGTACGGGGCGCCGGCGCGGGTGGCCTCTTCCTTCACGATCTCGCGCGCCTGGCGCTTGGTGCCGACGAAGAGGATGGTTCCCTTGTTCGCGGTCAACTGGCGCACGAACTTGAGCGCTTCCTGGTACATCGGAAGCGACTTCTCGAGGTTGATGATGTGGATCTTGTTGCGCGCCCCGAAGATGTACGGCGCCATCTTGGGGTTCCAGTAGCGCGTCTGGTGGCCGAAGTGCACGCCGGCCTCCAGCATCTGGCGCATGGTGACGGACATTCTGTTTGCTCCTGGTGGTTAAGGTTGGCCTCCCCCGCCAGAACGCGCCGGTGACCGGTGCGACCTTAGCCTTGGGCGGGGTGTGGATTTACTGCCTTGGGATGAAGCGAAGACAGCACGCCATTATAGCCCAAAAACGATGCTATTTCATGGAGTTCCGCCGGACTAGAACGGCTGGCGCGCGAGTGGCTCCGTGAGCAGGCGCCCGAAGGCCCGATACGTAAACGCGCCCGTTGCATAGGTTGTGTTGTCGAAGCGCAAGCTCGCCTGCCCCACGGGCGTCACGACGATCCGCGACGGGTCGTAGACTTGACCCGACGGCGGCCCTTTTGTCGTGAACAGGTTCCCATGGAAGCCATTCAGTGGGCCGATGCCGATGTCCTTCTCGGAGTAGACGGCATCCGGCATGACCAGCCACACGGGATGTCCCGCGTCGTCGTACACGAAC
>JAICTR010000151.1 GCA_025936275.1 Burkholderiales bacterium | reverse complement strand
GTGTTCTGCCGCAACGTGCTCATGTACTTCACGCCCGCGCAGATGCGCCGCACCATCCGCCGGCTTCACGAGGCGCTCGCCCCGGGCGGATGGCTCGTCGTGAGCCCGAGCGAGGCCGCCGCGGAGCGCTTCCCCGGCTTCGCGCCGGTGATGCGCGGCGGCGCCTTCCTCTATCGCAAGAAGGATCCGGCGCGCGAGCCGGCGCCTGTTCCGGCCATCGCGCGTGATGCAGCCGCGTTGCCCTCCGCCGCGCCGCTCGATCCCCCGCCGGCGCTCGCCTCGCCCGCGCCGCCCTCCCAAGCGTCCACGCCGCCGATGGAGAGCCTCGCCACGCGGGCCAGGGCGTGCGCGGACCGCGGAGCGCTCGACGAGGCGCTCGGCTGGTGCGATCGCTGGCTCGCCGCCGCGCGGCTCGATCCGGCGGCGCACTACCTGCGCGCGATGGTGCTCCTCGAGCGCGACGAGCGCGCGGCGGCCCGCGCCGCGCTCACGCGCGCGTTGTACCTCGATCCCGCGCACGTCATGTCCCACGTCGCGTGCGGCCACCTCGCGCGCGCCGAGGGGAGCGGCGACGAGGCGCGCCGCCACTTCCGCAACGCGCTCGAGCTCCTGCGGCGCATGCCCGCCGAGGCGCCGGTGACCGATTCCGACCGCATGAGCGCCGCGGCGCTGCGCGAGGCGCTCGCCGCGCTCCTCGAGCCGGCGCATCCGGCATGAGCGGCGCCGAGGAACCCGGGGAGATCCTGCGCCGGCGCGCGCGCGCGCTCGCCGCGCGCGCCGACACCGCATCCGCCCACCCGCGGGTCGAGGCGCTGCGCTTCCAGTTGGGCGGCGAGCGCTACGCGATCGAATGCCGCCACGCGCTCGAGGTGCACGCGTTGCGCAATCTCGCGCCGGTTCCGTGCTGCCCGCCGCATGTCGTCGGCGTCGTGAGCGCGCGCGGACGGATGCTGCCGGTGATCGACCTGCGCAAGTTCTTCGAGCTGCCGCAGGCCGGCCTCGCGGACCTGCATCGCGTGATCCACATCCGCGCCGAGGGCGTCGAGTGGGGCCTGCTCGCCGACCTCGCGCTCGACACCTTCGAGCTCGATCCCGCGACGCTGCAGCCGCCGCCCGCGACCCTCGCCGGCGCGCGCGCCGAGTACGTGCTGGGCGTCACCGCGGAGCCCCTGATCGTGCTCGACGTCGCGCGCATCGCGCGCGATCCCCGCCTCACGGTCGACGAGCAGGTGGGCGCATGAGCATCGAACGCACGAAAAAACAGGGAGCGATTTCGCGATGAAGTGGAACGTCGGAACGAAGATCGGAGTCGGGTTCTGCATCCTGCTGGTCGCATTCATCGTCGTGGGGCTGGTGTCGTATCGCACCACCAACGAGCTGATCGCGGCCTCGGACCTGCGCAAGCAGAGCTACGAGGTGCTGCGCGCCATCGACGACCTCGTCTCGCAGCTCCAGGACGTGGAGATCGGCCAGCGCAGCTACGCCATCACCGGCGACGAGAGCTATCGCGAGACCTCGCTCGCGGCGGCCACGAACGCGGAGCAGGCGCTGCGCAACCTGCGTGCCCTGGTGCAGGCCGATAGCCCGCAGGCGCATCGCCTGGATGCGATCGAGCCCGCGGCGCGCGAGCGCATCGCCTACGGACGCGACACCATCGCCGCGATCGTCGGGCAGGGCGTGGCCGCCGGCGAGAAGATGATCCGCAGCGGCAAGGGCAAGGCGCTGATGCACCAGATCCGCACCGGCACGCGCGAGATGGAACGCGAGGAGCTGGGGCGGCTCGACCAGCGGGCCGAGGCGACGGAAGCCAACGGCTGGCTCGCGCGCACCGCGATCGTCGCCGGCACGCTCGCCGCGCTCGCGATCGCGATCATCGCCTGGACGCTCCTCACGCGCGCCATCGCGCGCCCGCTCACCGAGATCACGTCGGTCGCCGCGCGCGTTGCGGTGGGCGACCTCGATGCGCGGCTGCCCGATTACCGGCGCGAGGACGAGGTGGGACGCCTCGCGCGCGCGTTCTCGGAGCTGGTGCGCTCGCTGCAGGCGCTCACGCAGGTCGCCGAGCGCATCGCCGCCGGGGACCTGCGCGTCGAGGTGAGCCCGCGCTCGCGCGACGATGTCCTCGGCAACGCGTTCCTGCGCATGGCGGAGAACCTGCGCACGCAGATCCGCACCATCGTCGAAGGCGCGGCGGTGCTCGGCTCCGCGTCGAGCCAGATCGTGACCTCGACCGCGCAGCTCGCCTCGAGCGCCGCGGAATCGGCGACCGCGGTGAACGAGACCACCACCACGGTGGAGGAGGTGCGCCAGACCGCGCACATGGCGAGCGAGAAGGCGCAGCTCGTCGCCGGCACCGCGCAGCGCGCCGCGCAGATCTCGCAGCAGGGGCGCAAGTCCACCGAGGACATGACGGGCGGCATCGAGCGCATCCGCCAGCAGATGGGGGCCATCGCGGCGAGCATGATGCGGCTGAGCGAGCAGAGCCACGCCATCGGCCAGGTGATCGCCACCGTCGAGGACCTCGCCGCGCAGTCGAACCTCCTCGCGGTGAACGCGGCGATGGAGGCGGCGAAGGCGGGCGACGCGGGCAAGGGCTTCGGCGTCGTCGCGCAGGAAGTGAAGAACCTCGCGGAGCAGTCGCGCCAGGCGACGAACCAGGTGCGCACCATTCTCGCCGACATCCAGAAGGCGGCCTCGGCGGCGGTGCTCGCGACCGAGGAGGGCGGCAAGGCCGTGGAGGCGGGCGCGGGCCAGACCGCGGTCGCGCGCGACTCGATCCGCACGCTCTACGACAGCGTCTCGGAAGCGGCGCAGGCGGCGACGCAGATCGCGGCCTCCAGCCAGCAGCAGCTGGTCGGCGTGGACCAGGTGGGGCGCGCGATGGGCAGCATCCTCGAGGCGAGCAACCAGAACGTGGCGAGCGCGAAGCAGCTCGAGTCCGCCGCGCGCGAGCTCGACGACCTCGGCCAGCGCTTGAAGCAGGCCGCCGATCGCTACGAGGTGTGAGCGCTCCGTGAGCCGGCCCGACGACGCGTTCCTCGCGCAATTGCGCGCCACCTTCCGCGCCGAGGCGCAGGAGCAGGTGAGCGCGGTCGAAGCGGGCCTGCAGTCGATCGGCGCCGCGCTCGACGCGGGGGGCGCATGGCGGCCGGAGCTCGTCGATCCGGTGTTCCGCGCGGTGCACAGCCTCAAGGGCGCCGCGCGCTCGGTGGATCTCGGCGCGATCGAGAGCTTCTGCCAGATGCTCGAGGAGGAATTCGCGCGCTGGAAGCGCGAGGGCGGCGCGCCGGCGCCCGCGGCGCTCGACAAGGCGCAAGCGCTGGTCGCGGACCTCGATGCCGCGTTGCGCGCGCTCGAGGGCGAGAGGACGCGCGCCGCGCCCGAGGCGCCGCCGCGCGCCGCGGCCGCCGAGGGCGAGGAATCGGTGCGCGTCTCGCTCTCGCGCCTCACCGAGCGGCTCGCCGCGGCCGAGGAGATGCTCACGGTGAAGCTGCGCAGCCGGCGCATCGCCGAGGAGCTGCAATCGGTGGGCGACTGGTTCCAGGACTGGCATCGCCAATGGCAGGGGGTGGAGAACGCGGCGCTCCTCGCGCGCCGCCGCGGTCCGCAGGCGGGCGCCACGCTTTCCGGGGCCGATGCCGAGGCGCTGCTGCGCTTCCTCGACTGGAACCTCGACCAGGTGCAGCGGCTGCAGGGCCGCCTCGCGCATCTCGCGCGCGAGGCCGGAAGCGACCGCCGCCAGGTCGGGCGCCTGGTGGACGAGCTGCTGCACGAATCGAAGATGCTGCTGCTCTCGCCGTTCGCCACCATCACGCGCGGCATGCGGCGCCTGGTCGAGGATCTCGCGCGCGACGAGGGCAAGCAGGTGGATTTCGCGGTGCACGGCGAGGAGGTCGAGATCGACCGGCGCGTGCTGCAGGAGATCAAGGATCCGCTGATCCATTTGTTGCGCAACGCCGTCGACCATGGCATCGAGGCGCCGGAGAAGCGCGAGCGCGCGGGAAAGCCGGCGCGCGCCGCGATCGCGCTCGAGATCGCGCGGCTCGACGCCGGCAAGATCGCGCTGCGCCTGTCCGACGACGGCCGCGGCGTGGACTTGGCGCGCGTGAAGCGCGCGGCGGTGGCGAAGGGCATCGTCTCCGAGCAGGAAGCCGCGGCGCTCGACGATGCGCACGCCGCGGAGCTCGTGTTCCGCAACGGCTTCACGACGTCGGAGGGCATCACGCGCGTGTCGGGCCGCGGCCTGGGCCTCGCCATCGTGCGGGAGAAGGCGGAGCGGCTGGGCGGCGCGGTGACGATCGCGAACCGGCCCGGCGGGGGCGCGCTGGTGGAGATGCTGCTCCCCACGACGCTCGCCACGTTCCGCGGCGTGCTGGTCGAGGCGGGCGGGTTGCCGTTCATCGTTCCCGGCGTGCAGGTGGAGCGCGTCGCGCGCATCGCGCCCGGCGAGACGAGCACGATCGAGGGACGGCCCGCGGTGGCGATCGGCGGGCGCACGGTCGCGCTCGCTTCGTTGCAGGCGATCCTCGAGCTCGCGGGCGCTCCGCGCGCCATGGACGAGTCGTTCCCGGTGGTGGTGCTGGGCCAGGGCGACCAGCGCGTGGCGTTCGCGGTGGACGAGGTGGTGGAGGAGCTCGAGGTGCTCGCGAAGCCGTTCCACGCGCCGCTCGAGCGCGTGCGCAACGTCTCCGGCGCGACGGTGCTCGCCTCGGGGCAGATCGCGCCGATCCTGAACGTCGCCGACCTGCTGAAATCCGCGCGGCTCGCCCCAAGGCTCGCCGCGCCGAGCGCCGCGGCCGAAGCGCCGACCCTCGCGAAGAGCGTCCTCGTCGCGGAGGACTCGATCACCTCGCGCATGCTCCTCAAGGGCCTCCTCGAGTCGGCGGGCTACCGCGTGCGCACCGCGAGCGACGGCATGGAGGCGCTCCTCGCGCTGCGCTCCGACCGCTTCGACCTCGTGATCTCCGATGTCGACATGCCGCGGTTGAACGGCTTCGGCCTCACGCAGCGCATTCGCGCCGACGCGCGCACCGCGACGCTGCCGGTGATCCTCGTCACCACCGTGGACACGGACGAGAGCCGCGCGCAAGGCGTCGACGCGGGCGCCAACGCCTACATCGTGAAGAGCCGCTTCGACCAGGCGGACCTTCTCGACGCGGTGCGCCGCCTCGCATGAGCGCCGCCGCGACGAGCGAGCGCCGGCGCATCCGCGTGCTCATCGCGGACGATGCGCTCGAGTCGCGCCACCTCCTCTCGAGCCTCGTCTCCGACGATCCGGCGCTCGAGGTGATGGCGAGCGTCGCGGACGGCGCGGCCGCGGTGCGCTTCGTGGCGCGCACGCCGCCCGACGTGGTGCTCATGGATCTCGCCATGCCGGGGCTCGACGGCTTCGAGGCGACGCGCCAGATCATGGAGGCGACGCCGGTGCCGATCGTGATCTGCAGCGATGCGCACGACAGCGACGAGGTGGGCGCGGCGTTTCGCGCGATCGAGGCCGGGGCGTTGAGCTGCGTGAGGAAGCCGCGCGCCGGCGGCGGCGATGACGATGCGACCCGCGCGCGCCTGGTGGAGATGCTGAAGCTGATGTCGGAGGTGAAGGTGGTGCGGCGCTGGCCGCGCGCGCGGCGCGACGCCGCGCAATCCGCGGCACGCACCCGGCACGGCGGCGCCGACGGCGAGATCCAGGTGGTCGGCATCGGCGCCTCGACCGGCGGGCCGCCGGTGATCCAGTCGATCCTCGGCGCGCTGCCGAAGAGCTTCCCGTTGCCGGTGCTCATCGTGCAGCACATCGCCAAGGGCTTCCTCGCCGGGCTCGCCGATTGGCTCGCGCAGACCAGCGGCTTCCGGGTCGTGGTCGCATCGCACGGGGCGCGCCCGCTCGCGGGCCACGTCTACCTCGCGCCCGACGACTTCCACATGGGGCTCGCCCGCGAGGGGCACATCTTCCTCTCGCGCGAGGCGCCGGTGAACGGCGTGCGCCCCTCGGTTTCCTTTCTCTTGCGCACGCTCGCCGAGGCTTGCGGCCCGTCCGCGGCGGGCGTGCTCCTGAGCGGCATGGGCAAGGACGGAGCGGCGGAGCTGAAGCTCATGCGGGATGCGGGCGCGATCACGGTGGTGCAGGACGCGGCGAGCTGCGTGGTGAACGGCATGCCCGGCGAGGCGGTGGCGCAACGCGCCGCGATGCATGTGCTCGCGCCGGAGAAGATCGCCGAGCTGCTGGTGGCGATCGCGCGCGGGCGCGAGGCGCGATGAGGCCGCGATGGCGATGACGATGAACGAGGACGGCATGCAAGGCGCGGATGCGAAGGTGAGCGTGGTGGTCGCGGAGGACAGCCCCACGCAGGCGCTGCGCCTGCGCCATCTGCTCGAGAGCCGCGGCTACGAGGTGCGCGGCTGCGGCGACGGCCTCGCCGCGCTCGAGGCGGTGCGCGCGGCGCCGCCCACGCTCGTGATCAGCGACGTCGTGATGCCGCGCATGGACGGCTACGAGCTCTCGCGCCACATCAAGGACGACCCGGCGCTCGCGCCGATCCCGGTGATGCTCCTCACGGCGCTCTCCGATCCGCACGACGTGATCCGCGGCATCGAGGCCGGCGCCGACCACTTCGTCGTGAAGCCCTTCGAAGAGGAATACCTCGCCGCACAGGTCCGCTTCCTCCTCGACAATCGCCGCGGCGAGCAGGCGCCCGAGGGCGACACGATCACGGTGCAGTTCGGGGGAGAGCGCCACGACATCCGCGCCGGCCGCAGGCAGATCCTCAACCTGCTGCTCTCCACCTACGGCGCGGCGGTCGAGCGCAACAAGGAGCTCGCGCGCGCGCAGGCCGAGCTGCAGGCGGTGAACGAGCAGCTGCGCCTCGCCTTTCGCGAGCTGGAGTCGTTCTCGCACTCGGTGTCGCACGATCTCCGCGCGCCGGTGCAGAAGATCCAGGGCTTCGGCGAGCTGCTGCGCGAGGCGTGCGGCGAGCGGCTGGACGACACCGGCCGCCATTACCTGGAGCGGGTGATCGCTTCGGCGCGGCACATGAACGAGCTCAT